>JAESTG010000233.1 GCA_016763715.1 Flavobacteriaceae bacterium | reverse complement strand
GAATTTCTATTTCTGAAAGGTTCTCGTTTTCCTGCATGCTAAAAGTTTGAATGGTAATGTTACGATTTTGTCGAAACTTGTGCAAACGATTAGCGTAGCAAACTATAATATGAAACCAATAAATGAAGTGTATCTTAAACTTCTGTCAACTGGAACTTCAAAACTCCAATTTCAATCATGCATTCCTTCATCATTTGATAGGTGCGTTCAATATCGTTGTCCAAGCCTATTGAAAATCTAATTAAACCATCGGTTAACCCCATTTCAGCTTGCTCATCTTCTGGGATTTCACTAGAAGTAGAAGTGCCAGGCGCACTGAATAATGTTTTGTAGAATCCTAAACTTACAGCTAAGTAACCAAGATTACGTTCTTGCATTAGTTCCATCAATTCATTGGCTTTGTCCAAAGAGCCTACATCTAGCGTAAGCAACCCTCCAAAGCCATATTCGGCATTCATCATGGTTTTATAGAGCTTGTGTCCTGGGTGTGAGGATAATCCAGGATAGACTGTTTTCAATCCGTCCGATTCAAATTTTTGTGCCAAATAGATCGCGTTTGAGCTATGCTGTTTCATACGAATATGTAGGGTTCGCATGTTCTTTAAAATGGAAGCAGCTCTAAGGCTATCCATAGCAGCGCCTAATAGCATACTCGCTCCATCATTCACGTTTCGTAGGGAGTCAATTAATTCTTGGCTTCCACAAGTGACACCTCCCATAGTATCGCTACTTCCGTTGATGAATTTGGTGAGACTGTGCATTACAACATCTGCTCCTAATTTAATTGGTGAAATACTTAAGGGGGAAAACGTATTGTCCACTAGCAATTTTAATCCATGCTTTTTAGCAATTTGAGCTAATCCTTTGATGTCGGCAATTTCGAGTAACGGATTGCTAACACATTCGCAGAAAATTATTTTAGTGTTTTTTGTGATGGCAGCTTCTACCAATTCTAAATTGGTGATGTCTACGAATGAAGTTTGAAGCCCTAATCGAGGGGCAAAGTTCTTTAAAAAGGCATAAGTACCTCCATAAATGGTTCTGCTAGAAATAATGTGATCGTTTGCTTCACAAAATTGTAAAATGGTAGGGGTAATGGCTCCCATTCCGCTAGCCGCTACGTTTGCCGTTTCTGTTCCTTCCATGGCCGCCAATGCTTCTCCTAAGTATAAGTTGGATGGTGTTGAATGCCTAGAGTATAAATAACAGCCGTCTGCGTTTCCTTCAAAAGTATCGAACATGGTTTTTGCAGAAAGAAAGGTGTAGGTGGATGAGTCTGAAATAGAAGGGTTTACTCCTCCAAATTCGCCAAAATATTGTAAATCTTGAATGTTATTTGCTGGTTTGAACTGTTTCATGACTATATGGGATTACCGATTTATATTGTTCAAAATTACGATACAGTAAATTTATAATCAATGATTGGATGTGTATTTAGTAAATAAAACTATAGTATAGGTGAATTATAGTTTTTAATTCTGAATTAAATGTCGTAATTTTATGTTATCATGAAAATATTTCAGTATGTCTTTAGATAGAATCGATAAAGAACTGCTTGCACAACTTCAGCAAGATTCAAAACAAACAAATAAGGAACTTTCTTTAAAACTAAACCTATCCGTTACCGCCGTTTTTGAACGTATTAAAAAGTTGGAAAGAAATGGAGTGATACGAAAGTATGTAGCTCTTGTTGATTCTGAAAAAGTAAACTTGGGAGTTCTAGTTTTCTGTCATGTAAAACTAGAGAAACATGCTAAAAGTGCAATTACTCATTTTGAAGCCGAAGTAAAAAAACTTTCAGAAGTCTTGGAGTGTTTTCATATGAGTGGTGAATATGATTATTTGTTAAAAGTTATTGTAGAGGATATGGATCATTTTAGAAAATTTATGGTCGATAAATTAACCACATTACAGTATATTGGTAGTACTCAAAGCTCGTTTGCTATAAGCGAGGTTAAAAACACTACTGAAATCACTTTGTAATGCATCAAAAATCGTATTTACTTTCCGAGTTTTTTATTTTCTTCATTTTACTTCCAGCAAGTCTTGCTATAGATTATTCTATTTGGGTGAAATCGGGGCTCGTTATTGTAGGTTTTGTTTATATTTTGATTATTCTAAAACGTACCATGCATATTTCATTAGGAGTAAAAAAGGGAATGAATTGGAAAGCCTTTCGGAAACGTTTGGTGATTTCTTTTTTGGTTGTCGTAGCAGTGACCACTGTCTTTGTGTGGATTACGAAACCTTCCGCATTATTCCTAGTGCCAAGAACTAATATCCCTCTGTTTATTACGATTTTATTTGTCTACACCTTTCTCTCCGTGTGGCCACAGGAAGTAATTTATAGAACCTTCTTTTTTGAACGGTATGGCTCTATTTTTAAAAGCAAGACGTTATTCATTTTTGTAAATGCGGTGGTCTTTTCATTAGCTCATATTTTTTTTAAGAATACATTGGTGACCATTTTAACCTTTATTGGTGGACTTTTATTTGGGTTAACATATTTAAGATTCCGAAGTACCACTTTGGTAAGTATAGAGCATGCACTCTACGGAAATTGGTTGTTCACCGTTGGGATGGGGCAAATGTTAGCGTTTCCAGGGATGGAAGTTCCAACTTAAATAGCCGACTAACATTTCACATTACCTTATTGTCTATTGAAGGGGAGAGTCGTAACTTTGTATGATATTTCAAAGCTCCAAAAAAGGAGTTTAATTTTAATAAAAAAATTACAGTTTATGAGCACATATGATGTTGCAGTAATTGGTTCAGGACCTGGTGGATATGTCGCAGCGATTCGTTGCGCACAGCTTGGTATGAAAACCGCAATAATCGAAAAATATAGCACACTTGGAGGAACTTGTTTGAATGTTGGTTGTATTCCAAGTAAGGCATTATTAGACTCGTCGCACCATTATGAGGATGCCATGAAGCATTTTGATGATCACGGAATTGAAATTCCATGTGAAATAAAACTGAATTTCAAAAAAATGGTCGAGCGCAAACAAGGTGTTGTCGATATGACCACCAAAGGGGTTGAGTTTTTAATGAACAAAAATAAAATAGATGTATTTCAAGGAATGGGAGCATTTGTTGATGCAACTCATATTGAAATTACTTCGGAAGACAAGACCGAAACTATTGAAGCAAAACACACCATTATCGCTACAGGTAGCAAGCCCTCAACACTTCCTTTTATCACTTTGGATAAAGAAAGAGTTATTACTTCAACAGAGGCATTAAAACTCAAAGAGATTCCAAAGCATTTAATTGTAATTGGCGGTGGTGTAATTGGATTGGAATTAGGACAAGTATACCGTCGTTTAGGAGCTGAGGTTTCTGTGGTTGAGTATATGGATCGAATTATTCCAACTATGGATGGAGCACAAAGTAAGGAGTTAATGAAAGCCATGAAAAAACAGGGCGTGAAGTTTTTCTTATCTCATAAAGTTTCTGCAGTTTCAAGGAATAACGATGAGATTTCTGTTACAGCAACCGATAAAAAGGATAGAGAGGTAGTCTTAACAGGAGATTATTGTTTAGTTT
>JAESTG010000232.1 GCA_016763715.1 Flavobacteriaceae bacterium | reverse complement strand
GATTACGTAATCATATCCTTTTTTAAGCCAAAGCTGTCTACATTGAAAAGAATCGTGCCCTGAGAATGTGAATTTTATATTTTCTAAACTCAAATTTTGTTTATGTTTGTTAATTATTTACCTTAATTTTTAGAATAAAAATTATCTAATCTATTCAACCCAAAAAAATAGAAATTCTATTAATTCGTAATTATTATTTTTTGCTTAACTATATCTCAAGATTGCTAGAAATTTAGCAATTTCACACCTATTAGGTTGTAGAAATCTCTCACTAGAAGAACTTTAATTTCTACAAAATATCCAATTTTGAGATTAAATTTCGTACAATAAAACACCTTGAAAATGTTAAATCTATCTTAAATAGACAAATCAGTAAAACTACGAAATTCTGATTCTGTACACAAATTTTTAGGTTTGAACTTTAACCAAGATTAAATTTATTTCGTATAGCTTAAATAAGTTTGGGTGGGTTATTGAATTTCAAAGTTTTAAATCCTAAAATGCTATTCTTTAGTCTTCCTTGTCTACAAATTTTACTTTATCCTTTGATGCTATAACTTTTGGAAAATTAGGAATCAAATCTTGGTTTTTGGAAAGTCTCATTTCTATATCATCCCTGTTCCACCAAGAAATCCACAAGCCTTTAGACTTCAGAGATTCAAGTTTTTCGGTTAGTGGTGCAGAAATTTGAGTATTAACTGCTAAGAAAAATCCTTGGGAATCGTGAGTTTCCACCGTATCTCTAATGTCCAAAACCTTGCCCTTTCCAATTGTGGATATCCCAGATTTGCATTGTCCAACCACTTTAATTAACATTTTTGGTGGTGTGATATCCGACATAACGCGTTCGTTTATAATACTCCATTCTATTATCAAATCTCTTCCTTTGTCTCCTTGATTGATTGGTGCAGGCCGTCTAACACTTTTAACATTAGGCTCACGTTCCAATAATGCCTTGACCAATAGTTCGAATTGGTCCGGACAAACTTTTTCTTTCCATTCGAATTTTGGTATGGGGAATAAGAGTTCCGACTCTCTATTGTGTCGCTTTCTAATTAGCTCTCTTTCTTTCTTATATTCTTCAAATCCACATATCCTGCCTAACGCAATGATGTAATCATCCATTACAGTTACAATCATATTTTCCATTGGAATTATTGGATAACCTTTTTGCTTACTACTTTGATTTATACTATTGAAATATTCGTCCAATTCAAATTTTGTATCATCGTGGATAAAGTTTTTTATATTATCACTTAACACAAATGTACCGTTCTGTCCTTTTAATTGCTCTGTTTTGTCTGTAGACCAATCTCTTACTGTATTTAAGAATTTTGCAAGACTTTTTGATTTTATCATTGTAACTTCCTCTTCTATGTCATAGAAGTAAACCCACTTAGGTCGTTCACGATCCCCATAATTATTTCGGCTAGATATACTATGCAGATGTGAGAACAAAGCCTCAACATCTTCAAGAGAATACTTGTAATTTGAGTTATCTATATCTTCATCTTTAATACATTTATCGCAAGGGCAACCTGCAAAATACCATAAACTCTCGCGCCATATTGCGACCATTCCTATAATTTCCTTAACAACTTCAAAGAGTTGTTTTGCAGTCGAAATTCCGTGTAATATTGGGGCTTGGACTGGCATCAAATATCTTCCCCATATTTCATCTGGAACTACAGGATGGCCAATATCAAATTGCTCACAAGAAATACCCGAGCCGTAAAATCTCAAAAATGAGGTAAACATTAAACTTAAAATAACGTGCGCATCAGATCTGTCTCCGGAATAAAACACATCGTGTGTTCTTTGAAGAAAGTGAAATGACAAATTCTGGTTGTCGTCAAGTTGTAAGAAAAGTGTAATTCCTGAAGACTGATCTGTGAAGATTTTAAAGTGATTGTTACTCGCTTGTTCCAAAATTAAAGAATGCTTATCGCATTTCTTTTGAACAACTTTCTCTAAACCTAATATTTCTTCTTTATCGATCAATTGAAATTAGCAAATGCCTATTTTTTAAATATTTGTAGCAATTATATATTATTTCTTCAAATTTAATTCTTTTAATCTAATTACTTCATATTTCAAAATGAGGTTGCAGATTACGTGATTTTTATTGGCCACTTCGCTTTCTAAAATTGTCTTTGTTTTTCTGCATTGCATAATTACATATAAAATCAATTTCCGAGTTGGTAAAATTCAATTCGTAATTTTCAAACTCTGATAAAATTGTTTCAGCCAGATTTATACTCCTTAAATTTCCTCTTTGTACTAATTGCATCCAAGTAGCATCTTCCTTTTCTTGATATCCACCTGAATTGTTTGGAATGTGAGAACCGTGTCGATACATTTTCATATTGTCCCACATTAATTGTATGAAAGGTTCTCCGACTAAATTATTATTTGTTGCGGTCGTGTATGCCAAATATTTATCAGAAATATATTGAATATCTGGAACAACGCCTATTCCAAAGATTCCCATAAATTGATATTTGTAATCTCTTACAATTCTTGCTCTATTTGAGTAAGCATCAATTGATAGTAAATTACTCCCTTTCATATATACTACTCTTGAAAGATATAGAAATATTAATTTTAACAATTTGATTTCAAAGTTTTTAATGGTCTTTTCTATTTCTTTAAAACCTTCATAGCCTAATAAAAATTGTAGTCGATATAATGATGAAGCACAAGCGTCAATACCTCGTAAACTATCCCAAAAATAGTTTGGGTGTCTTAAAGCATATTTCAAGGATTTTTTTAAAATAGGAATACCACTTGAGAAATTTTTCGCTTGAATAAGAGGTTCTGATATTAATTCATAGATATAAGGATGATTGAAGTCCTTATATTTGTCATATAATTCAGATAATCCCTTTCCTTCAACTCCGTGTAAAGAAATATATTCTTTCACGGTTTTATACTTTCCCTTATTTATTTGCTCAAAAAATAAATCATCAGTTTTAATGGCTTGAAAGTCTGTGTTAAATTCTTTTAGAAAATCTTCATTTGGAATTTTTACTTTATTAACGAGTGAAATTTTTTGCTTACTATTTGCATAAACTTCATTTTCTGCACATTCTATTATATGTTTGAGAAGTATGTTTTCATCCTCCGTAACCTCTCGTTTTTCGGCTAAATATTTTCTAAATGTTTCTGTCAACAAATACAGACCTTGTTTTCCTTCTGTTTTCTTTTCTAAAGAGAAATCTTTGTAGAAAACTTCAAATTCTGGAACTGAAAATAGTAGCCCAAGACTTGATTTAAGGCCTTTGTCAACAATTTTGTCCATTATAAAGCTGGTAATGGATTATAGTTTTCTTTCAAGTATGGACCAGTACATAATTGACCAATAATGTTTTCAACAATTCCATATTCTGTCATATCAGTTTCTGCAATTATAACTCCTGACATTTGAGCT
>JAESTG010000231.1 GCA_016763715.1 Flavobacteriaceae bacterium | reverse complement strand
TATTATAATCATCCAAATCCAATCGAGAAGTCATCAAATAGAACTCATACACTAGCTCCATTCGTCCTAATTTGGATGCTTGAATACTATGAACACATGGAGAAAGTGATGACTCATGAACGGTCAATGGTTCATAAAAATCGAAATGCCGTTCTAACTCTTCCGTTGAAAAATCTTCTTCAAAAAAGTAAAACCCCTGTAGCGTATCGGCTTGTTTAATATAGGGAGAACGTAATATACGGTCCCATGACCACTTTTGATTGATTGGTCTATGCTTTTGTTCCAATTCTGAAACAGGAACTAGCTCTTTATCCAAAAACCCGTCTTGTTGTAAATAAATATCTCGTTCCAAATCGAATGGAAAATACATATTTGAGGCAGTCTCCATCCAACTATCAATCTCATTTTGAGTTAAATTGGTTTTAGCCCAAATACGACGATGATCTTTCGGGTGGCTCCCCAACATTGCAGTAATCTGGCTTTCCGCATACTTGAGACACCACACAGCCATATAATTAGTATAAAAGTTATTATTTATATTGTTTTCATACTCATTGGGGCCAGTTACACCTAGGATAACATATTTATTTTTCGGCTTGCTAAACGTAGCCCGTTGATGCCAAAATCGCGCAATCCCAATAAGAACTTCCAATCCCATTTCTGGAATATAGCTAAGGTCATTAGTGTAACGTGTATAGTTATAAATAGCAAAAGCAATGGCGCCATTGCGATGAATTTCCTCGAAAGTAATCTCCCATTCATTATGACATTCCTCTCCATTCATTGTTACCATTGGATACAAAGCAGCTCCATTACTAAAGCCAAGTTTCTCTGCATTTTCAATCGCTTTTCCTAAATGATGATATCTATACGTTAATAGGTTTCGTGCTACCTTTGGCTCCTTGGTTGCCATATAGAATGGTATGCAATAAGCTTCAGTATCCCAATAAGTACTTCCGCCGTATTTCTCACCTGTAAATCCTTTTGGCCCAATGTTAAGGCGGGCATCCTTACCCAAATATGTTTGATTTAGTTGAAAAATATTAAACCGGATTCCTTGTTGGGCTTTTACATCGCCGTCAATAGTGATATCGGCCATGTCCCAAATCTCAGCCCATGCATTTCTCTGCTGTTCTTTAAGCACATCATAACCAATAGAAATCCCTTTGTTTAAAACCTCTATTGCAGACTGTTGCAGCTTATTATAATCCTTATCCAATGATACGGTATAACCAGCAAACTTCTGAAGTGTAGCCGATTGCCCCACTTTTAATGATACTGAATATTTGAATGCGATCCTTTTTGGTTTTTTTTCTGAAGTATACTGTATAGGAACCTCTACACCATCAACAAAAATTTTAGAGCTCATAAACGTGCAAACCTGAAAATCAGTTTTCATGGTGCTTGTGTGAATGAAGGCCTTTTGTTCCAATTCTGAAACACTCTTAATGTCCCAAAACTTGTCATCCCAGTTACTATCTTCATTCGTAATTCTAGCGTCCAAATAGGGAGCAAAAACCATATCGGCATCACTATTTAATACTTTTACTCGATAATTAATAACGCCTAATTTATCCAATTCCAAATGCAATATTCGAGTACTTTCCAGTTCTATTTCTATCCCATTTTGAAGGGTAGCTCTTAAAGAACGACGGTACCAACCTTCTTTCATATTTAGCTCTCTTCGGAAGTCTGAAATGTTAGCACACTTACTCAAATCGAAGTTTTCTCCGTTTACTGAAAGTCGAATTCCAATCCAATTGGGCGCATTCAATACTTTGGCAAAATACTCTGGGTATCCGTTTTTCCACCAGCCAACTCGCGTTTTGTCTGGGTAAAAAACACCTGCGATATAACTCCCTTGAAAAGATGGACCGCTATAGTCTTCTTCAAAATTAGCACGTTGTCCCATAGCGCCATTTCCAATGCTAAAAAGACTCTCTGAAGATTTAACAAGTGTAGGGTCAAAGCCTTCTTCTATGATGCTCCAATTATCAGGTTTTATATATTCTTGATTCATTATAATATCCTATGAAAGGAAAGTAGTTTTATTCGTTAATTAACTTAATTATAAAGGAGTCGCTTATTTCAGTAAAATCATTAAAAACACAATTGGCCTCATGCAGTATTTCTGGGCTGCCTATTCCAATACTAAGCATTCCTGCGGCATTGGCTGCTTGAATTCCTGCTACAGCATCTTCAAATACGATACACTTATCTGGATCAATTTTCATCATCCTTGCCGCTTTTAAAAACACGGCAGGGTCTGGCTTTGCCTTTACCACATTAGTTCCATCAACAATTATTTTGAAGTCATTTAACAATTCAACTTCTTTGAGAATGGCGCGCGCATTTTTACTCGCAGACCCCAATGAAAATGGCTGGTCCATTTCTTTTAGAAGATTAAGTATCCGCGGAACATCGGGAAGAATTTCACCTTCGTCCATATTCGAAATATAATCTAGGTAATCATTGTTCTTTCGAGCCATGAGTTCCATAAATTGATCTTCTGAAATTTCCTTCTTTCCCCATGTTAGAATCTTTTCAAGGGAACGAACTCGGCTCACTCCTTTAAGTTGTTCATTCTGTGCTTCTGAAAAAGTGATACCAACGCTTTTGGCCAGTTTTTTCCAAGCCAAAAAATGATACTTCGCCGTGTCAACAATAACGCCATCAAGGTCAAATATAAATCCCTTTTTATTCATAATGTAATGGTTCAATCTGGTGTGAAGTGAATTTTGTATTAGTGGTCAAAAAAATATTATTGATAAAATCTATGAAGTAGGAGTTAATTAAAACAATACCCATTGCCATAAGGCATTGGTTCCATTCACTCAAAAAATTTGAATTGTGTAGTTGCATATATCGACAGCTAAAATTGCTTCGATAGTACGAGAAGGCTAAACCGCCAGTATCCGACATATCAAAACTTTATTCAGTTTAGGAAGAAAAAATAAGTCTTGATTTCGTGCTGTAAATATATGCTTTTTTGAGGAAAGTGTATTTGACCTAAGTAGACTCTCTAAGAATTAACTCGGTAGCTACTACTTCCGTTCGATATGGTAATTCTGTTTCTTCATTCTCGATACGCTCAATTAAAAGCTGTGCAGCCAATTCGCCCAGTTCTTTCCCGTGTTGATTAACTGTACTCAGACTTGGTGTTGCGTATTTGGAAAGCACTCCATCCGAAAAGCCTATAACCTTTATATCATTGGGAATATTCTTGGACAGTAATTGAGCAGCCTTTATTGCAGTTAATGCATACTTCTCATTCACGGCGAAGACACCATCAATATTAGGATTCTGTTTTAAAAAATTTAGAATATGCTTTACAAGTATTTCGTGACTTTCTTCGTTATTGAATTGGTCATCCAATTTTAAAACATAAGTTTCATTAAATGGAATTCCTTTTTCCAGAAGCGCTTGTTTATATCCTGACGTACGTAAACTACCAACGCTCACGTGATCTTCAGTAGTAATGATAGCAATATTAAGACAGCCTTCAGTAATTAGTTTGAGTACTGCCTCCTTGGCTCCTTTCACATCGTCGACAATTACTTTGTCACATTTAATTTCATCCACAGTACGATCGAACATTACAATAGGCATCCCCTGATCGATTACTTCGGTTAAGTGATGATAGTCCTTCCTTAGTTGAGTTTCTTTAGATACTGAAATTAAAAAACCATCAATACTTCCATTAGCTAACTTGCTCATATTGGTAACCTCTTTTTCAAATGACTCGTTAGAAAGGCCTATTATAACCGTGTAATCACGGTCATTTGCTACTTTTTCTATCCCACTAATTACGGTAGTAAAAAAATGATGTGCAATCTCAGGACAAATAATCCCCAAGGTTTTAGTCTTCTGATTTTTGAGACTTAATGCAATATTATTAGGGCGGTAATTATAAAGTTTGGCAAAGGCATTAATCTTATCTTTAGTATCCTTTCCAATTTCAGAGCTATCCTTCAAGGCCTTTGATACGGTAGAAATAGAGACATCTAGTTCACGTGCAATTTTCTTAAGAGTTAATTTCTGCATAGAATGTCCGACTTTACATAGTTATGATACTTTTAAGGCATCTTTTACCAATAACGTAATCTGCATTTGTTAAAGTAATACAACTTATTAACACTACTACGTTTTCGTATACCAAAAAATAGGTCTTGAATTCTGAGGTATGTTAATTTCTAATATATTTGAATTTTAGGAAGTAAAAAATAAGTATTTTTCAATTCAATTACCAATGAAATAATTTTATTCATTGGTAATTTCTTGCGTCCATTTTCAGGGACGCTCTTTCGACCCTAACTCACTAGTTAAAAAAATAAAAATACGTGTTAGTACGTATAGATTTTCTGCATCGGTTGATTATATTTGTTACTTAGTGAATATGTATCAATATAATTTTTTGTGGGGATAAAAAATTGATCTTTGAAACTTAATTTAAAGTTTACTAAGTTAGGTTTGTTATAAGTGCTACATTCGTGTAGCACTTTTCAATTAAACCCTTTTCAAAGTTTCCCCAAGTGGTTTTAGGCAAGTAATATGCTAATCGGTAGAGACTGGTTTTCCTCCCTGAGAATTTTTCAACCCTAGTGTAAGCCATTCTAAATAATCACTAGCATCTGGTGTATAGGCTATTGGCTTATTTAGTAAATTTAAATCGGCATCCATTAGAATATAGTATGGTTGAGAGTTATTTCCAAAATTAACGGTTTGAAAAGTTGCCCACTTATCCCCTATGGTATTGATATCTTTAACACTACCATTGGACTTTAAATAATGGAATTTTTCTCCTTCTGCCAATTCTTTCCGATCATCAACATATAACGAAATAAGTACAAAGTCCTCATTGATTATTTTAAAAATATCGTCTTCACTCCAAACCTGCTCCTCCATTTGCCTACAGTTCACACAAGCCCAACCCGTAAAATCTAACATAATTGGTTTTCTAGCAGCTTTTGCCGCAGCAACTCCTTCATCAAAATCTTTATAAGCTTTCAAACCAAGAGGTGCACTGGTACCTTTATCATAAATACTATAAAATAAAGGCGGTGGAAACCCACTTAGAAGTTTCAAGTTTGCGTATTTGGTGTTCGTTAATCCAGGTGTTAGGTAAATTAAAAAAGCAACACT
>JAESTG010000230.1 GCA_016763715.1 Flavobacteriaceae bacterium | reverse complement strand
CACCAAATATTGAAAGGGAGTTAGGGGTGTTTATCACAGGAATATTACTTTGCATTGTTGCGCTAACCCTCCTTGCCTACTATGAGGCAAAGGGGGTTTTTTGGTGGGCGGTATTTACAGCCATTAGCCTTGTTTTTGCACTGCTGTCTTCTTGTGCTTGGCAATGGAATAGAAAGTATAACAACGGTGCCTTTTTGTGAGGAATCATTCTCTTCGGTCAATGTTGAAAACGTAATATGAAAGTTTTGGATTTTTCTTAAATTTTCGACTCGCTCTCTTACAATGTCCGTACTCATTGAACGATACAGTTTTTTCGCATTATGGGTATCTCGGGAATGCTTTTCCCTATTGTCTCCTATTTTAATGATTAGCTGATCCGAATCCTTAGAGATTAGAATAGTAACGTGTCCATTTTGGGTTTGCAGGGCACCATGAATGATGGCGTTTTCAATAAAAGGTTGAAAAAGCATTGGTGGAACCATGCTATTTATTGTATTCACATCATCATGGACTGTTATCGTGTAATTAAATTTATATCCATGCATAAGGCGTTGTAATTCCAAATATCTTTCAATGAAACCAATATCTTCCTGTAATGGAACAAAATCAACATCTGAAGATTCTAAAATATTTCGCATTAGCTTACTAAAATCCTGTAAAAAACCGGCCACTTGTTCTTTTTCTCCTTTATAGACATAGCTTTCAATGGAGCTAAGAGCGTGAAAGAAAAAGTGCGGATTAAGTTGTGTACGTAGAAAACGATGCTTTAGTCTCGCTCTCTCCAAGCTTTGTTTTGATTCTTTAAGTTTTTGTCTACTCTTGTAATTTTTATACACGATAAAGCCAAAGACAAGTAAAACTAATACAGATCCTATGGCCGTGTATATAATATATGATTGTCGGTTAAGTTTAACTTCTTGTAATGCACCTCTAATATTGAGCTTTTCTATTTGTTGCTGTTTTTTCTCATTCTCGTATTTTTCGGTGATCTCATTTAGTTTAATATTTTGCTCCAGAGTGACAAAAGAGTCCCTAATTTTGCTATATTTTTTAAGAGTTTCGAGTGCTTTTTTATCATTTCCAATTTTTGAATACGAATTAATGAGTGGATGCTCGGCCAATACCAATACACCTTCGTACTCTTGTAATTCTATATTGTTCACATCCAGTTGGTCTCTTCTCTCCAGATAGTAAATGGCTTCTTTGTAATTATGCAAGGAATAATAGTTAAAACCCAGATATTTATACAGAGAGGCTAAATCCTGTTTAGGCGGATTATTCTTTTTAACCAATTCAAGACTTTTTAAGCAATAATCGAGAGATTTCCGATGTTCCTTTTTCAAAAAGTGAATAATTCCAAATGTCTTATATAGGATTGGATATAGTTCAAAAACTTCATTATTCTCAATAACTTCCTCCGCTTTCTGGAGTTTTACTATTGCTTTATCGAAATCGGAAATCTCACTTAAAATAATACTCATATTCAATAAAATGGCTGCTTTATTAAATACTTTTTCTTTGGTACAGTATAAAATGGCTTTTTCAAAATAGGCGATCGTTTCTTCCTTTCGATTTAAACTAAAATAGGTAATGGCTATTGTTGAATAGATACTAACCAAGCCTAGGCTAACATTGTTCTTTAAATAGAATTTTTCATTCTCCTTTGCGAAATTCAAAGATTTTTCAAACTGCCCTGTTCGATTATAATAAGATGATAAGCTTGAGTATGTATCGACTTTCCTTTTTTCACCAATAGCAGCACCCAAGTTTTCGTTCAGTAGGGCTAGAGCCTCCTCATCTTTATACAATCTAAAAAGAATGTCCGCTTTAAGTAATCTACTCTCAGCAATTTCATTTTCATCCCCATTTTTTTTCTGTATTTTAAAAAGATCTGCTACATAAAA
This sequence comes from Flavobacteriaceae bacterium, assembly GCA_016763715.1. Next base: position 5,071 of record JAESTG010000230.1, on the reverse strand, counting down.
TAGAGCAAGACTATCGTGGTCTATACTCATATATTCTTCTATAATTTTGGTTAAAACTTTCGTGTCGTTTGGTGCTTTTTCCAGAACCGAGTTAAGGCTGTCAATCACCAAATATTTTGCGGCGACAATATCATCCATTTTCTCACCTGCATCTTGCGCACTAATACTCCATTGAACAAAAAAGCAAATAGATATGAGGATATATTTCTTCATTTATATAAGATTTAATTTTCGATATAGCTCAGCCTTATACGTTCTTCCAATAGGAAGGTGTGTGTTCTCTTCCAATAGGAGCATTTGTTCTTTTTCGTTAACAAACTGAATAAAATTCATATTTATAACATATCGCCTATGTATTTGCACGAAAAAACCAGGAAGAACATTTTCACATAATGTTTTTAAAGAGCTTCTTATCAAATGTTTTTTACCCCCTATTGTTGTGAGTGTGACATAGTTTTTGCTCCCTGCTTCAAGAAGCTTTATATTATCATAATTTACTTTCTGTAGTTTATACCCTATCCTTACCGTTAAATGTGTGTTTTCAATGTTGTTGTTCTTAGCATGTTCAATGTGATTGTTGTTTTCATGTAAAGCAATTTCCAAAGCAACTTTTAAATCATCTAATTTTATAGGCTTAACTAAATACCCTGAAGGACGCGAGGTAATTGCTTCTTTTATAACAGCCTTTGAATTTTGGGCTGTGACATATATAATTGGAGCTCTGGAAATGGTCTTAATCTGTCTTGCCAAAACAATCCCGTCGTTGTCCCCGTTCAGATTAATATCCAAAAGCACTATTTCAGGCTGTGTTTCTTTTATTCGAGCAAATGCATCAATGGCCCTTCGGCTGGTCCCTATCACACTATGGCCCAAACGGTCTATTTTCATTATTAAATTATCTAGATGATCCTGATTATCTTCAACTATATATATCGTGGCCATAAGAGGTCTTAATTAGGGTAAATCGTAACTTTTAACAAATTGAAAAATGAACATGAAATGCAAACTCTTAAACACTGTATCCAGCTTTTCAAGATCATATTCCACGTTTTATCTCAAACTATTTGATACACAAACAGTCATATTTCTAAATATCCCTGGTTTTTAATCAATATGAAGGAATTGTAGAGCTAATAAGGGAGTCTCACAACAAATTCTGGTATGACTTTATCAAATACTAACTAAATATAACTGGGGAGATTATAAAGATATAGAAATTTCATGAAATAGGATGTAACGTCTCAATAGCCTCATGTAGGTTCTCAAGGTCATCCTGCAAGTAGCGTTCAGTAGATGATATGTAGCGATATCCTTCCATATATTGCACTTCTCGGATGTTGAGAGAGAAAGCCAAAAGGTAAACACAGAAGCACTAATTTGGTTTCCGTTCTTTACTTTATGATTGAATTTTTTCAGCGCTTTAAAGACTTCTTAAAGAATATAAAACCTATCAATATTTAGTGGGAATAACGCTTGACTATAACATCCAATTTTTTCTCGAAGTAGTTCCCTGTCCTTTTCCATATAGTGAAGTAGTGGAACAATTTGCCGCGATTTAAGTTCAAGGGTTCTGCTGTTAGTCATTCTTGTAGATGGGATATAGGCTGTTCCTTTATCAATATTGATATGGTCATACTGCAAGCTCTTAAGTGCTGTGGTTTAAAGAACGGTGTCATTAGCTCAAAAAGAAACCGCCCAACTCAAAGAATGAGCTGGACGGTTTCAACTAAATAACCAACCAAAATCGTTGTATACTTTATAAAACGCTTATTTTTTTCATTTGCTTTGCCATGTCAGCTTTAGATAAGCGCAATTTTCCTTCTTTTTGTTTCAGTCTAATGTATCCTTTTCCTTTAAAGCGGTACAAAGTGCCTGAGGTTTCATGGAACAGTTCCACTGTGTTATCATTAATAACGCTTAGCTCGAAGTATTCATTGCCTAGGTAATCATAATCTAGTGTTAAATATTTCAAATATCTATCATTAGTCACATCATCTATATTATAAATTCCTGTGTAATCCCAGTAAATATCATAAATAGGGGTTCCATTCACGTCTTGCGAGCTTTGGAAATTGCCGTCTCCTCCACCTGGTAAAAACTGTAAAAAGTTCTCATTGTCAAATTCGTTAGGTTCGCCATAAGTACTCGTAAAAGTCTTTTCCCAAGTTGTATATTCCTGTACGAAATAGTGGATATTATCATAAAACAACATATCGTAATCAAAGTTACTACGTTGGTATCCTACCAAAATATATCTCAATCCCAAAGGACGATTGTATAATTCTAATTCGTGATTATTTAACTGCGTTACTTCAAACGAATTGAACCCATCAATATCATGAGAAATGTCCACCACAAAATCAAAGGTGTCGTAATACCCAATGTCAATACCAAACCCATATCCTTGATCTCCAATTCCTACCAAGTTATTGTTGGCATAGAGCGTCCCATTTCTGAAAGACAGCGTAAAGGCCATTTGCATGAATGGAATTTGACCACTTGCATTGGAACGATTAATATCCACATACCACAATTCATGCGAGCTTAGCAAATCTGCCAAGGTCAACGTTGGAATTGGATCAATATACGGGTCTTCAACAACCACTTCAGTATAACATGAAGTAAATAGGGTGGCCATAAGGGCAAATCCGAAAAGTAGTTTAAATGTTCTCATAACTTTTAGATTTAAAAGGTTCGTGGTATAGAAATCTAAAAGCGTGCCAAAAATGTATTCATTTGATTATTAGTGTTTTAAAATACTATTTCTTGTTTGAATTCAATTGTGCCATACATTGAAAGAACTTCTAAGAATTTACCTTCCTATGGGAATTTTTTCCATCCTATTCCTTATTTTTACTTTTCAGAAAAACTTATAATGGCGACAAAACCGAAATTTGCAGTATTTGGAGGGGGAAGTTGGGCAACAGCAATTGTGAAAATGCTGTGTGAAAATCTAGACGAAGTAGGATGGTATATGCGAAGTGTCTATGCCATTGAGCATATCAAAAAGGAGCAGCACAATCCAAATTATCTCAGTTCGGTCGAATTTAAACCAGCACAGTTAAAGTTGACCAATGATATTAACGAAATGGTAGCCTATGCAGACTACCTCATCTTTGTCATTCCATCTGCCTTTGTGTATACTGAACTAGAAAAAGTCACCGAATCTCTCAAGGGAAAGATTATATTTTCTGCAATCAAGGGAATTGTTCCTGAATCTAGTCTCATAGTTGGAGATCATTTTTATACCCATCATAATATTCCTTTTAAAGATATTGGTGTAATCACTGGTCCTTGTCATGCTGAAGAGGTTGCCCTCGAACGTCTTTCCTATCTCACTATAGCTTGTGACGATCAACAAAAAGCACAGATAGTAGCCGATATGTTATCCTGCGATTACATTAAATGCACCACTAGCGACGACATTATTGGAACGGAATATGCCGCCATGCTGAAAAACATTTATGCCCTCGCCGCTGGAATTGCTCATGGTTTAGGGTACGGGGATAATTTTCAAAGTGTGTTAATGAGCAACGCCATTAGGGAAATGAAACGCTATGTTAAAAAGGTTCATAAAATGAAACGAGATATTAATGGTTCAGCTTATTTGGGTGATTTATTGGTGACTGGCTACTCTACCTTTAGTCGTAATAGAATGTTCGGAAACATGATTGGTAAAGGCTATACCGTCAAAAGTGCGCAAATGGAGATGAGCATGGTTGCTGAAGGCTATTATGCTACCAAAAGTGCTTATGAACTCAATCTTGCCAAAGGAAAGAAAAAGGCAAAAACGCCAATTATTGATGCCGTTTATGCTGTTTTGTATGGTCAAAAGAATCCGAAAAAGGTTTTTAAAAAATTGACAGACAAACTCAATTAAACTACCTCGCTAAAACTCCTTTGTTTTGCATCACAGGAAGCACTACTAAGTTGTCCTCCATAACTGAATTAGCTGGCAACTCAAATTGTTTGTCGTATAAAGTTTCTTCCATAAAATAAGTAATACTGAAATAATTGTTAAGTTTCAGTACACTGTCTTCCAGGAATTCGATTTTGGCGTAGCTTTTAGCTGGAAGTAGCTTGAGAGAATGGCGCATTCTAGGAGTAATATCTTTGTCATCACGACCTTCAGAAACAATTAAAACTGTCTCTAAAGGGGTTCCACCATCATTAATTAAATAAACATTCCAGTCGTTCGTTCGAAAGTCTTTATTGAACTCTCGTACAGCAGCAACATACACGTCTTTAACCAAGGGAATTTTAATATCTTTTCTCATATTAATATACAATAGAGCGCAGTCATGACTAAGACTAGAAAGGATTTCAATAAAACATAATAACCGCCTCTACTACGTTGGAGGAGGTATGGAACCTCAAAAGTTAAATAGTCCCTTTAAACTGTTCTAAAAATCGAACGTCGTTTTCACTAAACATACGAATGTCTGGGATTTGATGTAATAACAGTGCGATACGATCAATCCCCATTCCAAAGGCAAAACCAGAATATTCAGTCGAGTCTATTCCACAATTATCCAAAACATTAGGATCTACCATACCACAGCCCATAATTTCTAACCAACCTGTTCCTTTCGTCATTCGGTAGTCAGTTTCAGTTTCCAATCCCCAATACACATCTACTTCGGCACTAGGTTCTGTAAATGGAAAATAAGAAGGTCTAAGTCGAATTTTTGATTTTCCAAACATCTCGGTGGTAAAATATTGTAACGTTTGCTTAAGATCAGCAAAGCTCACGCCCTTATCTACGTACAATCCTTCCACTTGGTGGAAAAAACAATGTGATCTAGCAGAGATGGCTTCGTTTCGATATACACGCCCTGTGAAATGGTACGAATAGGTGGTTTATTATTTTCCATATAGCGCACTTGCACCGATGAGGTATGCGTTCGCAACAATATATCTGGATTGGTTTGAATAAAAAAAGTATCCTGCATATCTCGAGCAGGGTGGTGTGCGGGTAAATTTAGTGCAGTAAAATTATGCCAATCATCTTCAATTTCAGGACCTTCAGAAACATTGAAGCCAATTCTTGAAAATATATCTGTTATTTTAT
>JAESTG010000012.1 GCA_016763715.1 Flavobacteriaceae bacterium | reverse complement strand
CCATAAGATATATTCTCACTTTTATACTTAGAAGAGGGAACTCGTCCAGAGAAGTTAAGTCTGGGGGAAAGGCCTGCTGGAGAAAGTAAAACCACTAATAATTAATCTTTGCGAGAGAACAATCAGGTCTATTCGGGTGATTATTTAGGTTGACAATCAGGTCTATTCGGGTGATTATTTAGGTATGATTAAATCCGACACCATAAATATTACTCCAGAATTGCTCTCTATCCTATCTGAAATAGATGAATTTAAAGGAGCGTGGAGAGCGTTAGGTACTCTGGCCCCAGATCGCTTGGTTGCCTTACGTCGTGTTGCTACTATAGAGAGTATTGGTTCTTCTACGCGTATAGAAGGAAGCAAGCTAAGTGATAGTGATGTTGAACGCCTATTAAGTAAGTTAGAAATCAAAAAATTCGAAACACGCGACGAACAAGAAGTTGCAGGATATGCAGATGTCATGGAAATGGTTTTCCAATCATGGCAAGAAATTCCTATAACTGAAAACCATATAAAGCAACTTCACCGAGATCTTCTTCGCTATAGCGAGAAGGATGAACGTCATAGAGGAGAATACAAAACAATAAGGAACGATGTTGGTGCATTCGACCCAGAGGGAAAAATGATAGGGGTTGTATTTGAAACGGCAACACCTTTTGATACTCCTGCCCGTATGAGTGAACTTATCTCATGGTTCCAAGAAGTTCGTGAAATTGGTCGTATGCATCCTTTATTAATAGTTGCTGTTTTTGTTGTTATATTTTTGGAGATACATCCTTTTCAAGACGGGAATGGTCGTCTCAGTCGTGTTCTTACAACGTTATTACTATTACAGACTGGTTACGCTTACGTTCCCTATAGCTCTTTAGAGAGTATTATAGAGAATAGTAAGGAGGGATATTACCTCGCATTGCGCCAAACACAGGGAACAATAAAAACTGAAGTACCAAATTGGCAACCATGGTTAATGTTCTTTATGCGGAGCTTACAACAGCAAAAACGCCGACTATCAAAGAAAGTGGAGTGGGAAAAGAATGCAATTGCAACACTACCAGATCTGGCCATTAAAATACTTGATTACGTTCGTGATCACGGGCGGGTGACGACGCGCGATATGGTGCGTGAGCATGATGCAAGCCCTAATACTCTGAAATCCACTTTTGGGGCACTAGTAAAAAAAGGGCTATTGGTAAGACACGGTGGTGGTCGTTCTACGTGGTACGGTAGATTGTAGAGTAGAGACTTATGTATCATTGCCATAAATTGGCTTATCACTCTTTAAATAGTATTTATATGAAGTAAAATGATATAGTTACTATCAATAACAATTAAACTTTGTAGCTAACTATATGATAAGAGCCATAAAAAGATATATGAAAGATCAACTGAAATGGGAAAATCCATTTCTTATAGCCATTTTTCTTACCGTTATGTATTATATCTCTTTGCTTCCCATATCTGGTTTCTTAGGTGGTATATATTTCTTTTTTGTGGGATGGATCATACCTGATATACTAATTTTTTTAGTCTCTTACGGAATTGCTAAAAGTGTAAGTAAAAAAATAATTATACGTATTCCTATAGTTATTTTTACTTCTTTACTTCTTCTTTTCCTTGTTAATGCTAATCAGTTAGTAAAATATATTAACACTAAATCTATAAATACTGGATATGAAGTAACCCAGAGTATTGCTGTAAGTCAAGATTCTGGGGTTAGCTTTAATACCTCTTCTGGACCTAGTATCCATAACGCTTACCCAAACCCTCTTGCTACTCATTTTATCCTTGGGAGCGATGAAGGATGCATGTGCATGTATTTTAAGAGGAATAGTGAAAAAACATACTTTGCGACCTTATCTAAACAAATATCAAATCATCTGGGAAAACCATTAGGATATTCTTTATCTAGAGATGAAAATTCACTTTTTATGATTTCATTAAAAAAATCTGATGAAGATAAAAGCACCTACGATCTTTTATTTGAAATAAAAAAAGATACAAAAGTAATGTCCCGCTTTTGGCAAAAAGGCATTCCTGAAACAGTTGCTCAAAAACAAAAGTACCTTAGAGATGATCGATTGAAGAAAAACTTCTTCAAAAACACGACAGAACTGCTTCTAAGAAAAAGTTTTTTATCCTCAATTGTATCTGATGCTTTATCTTTATCTTACTTTCCAAGTAAAGAGTTTGAAGAGTTCTTAAGCAGAGCAGTAATAGAGCCATGAGTGAAGATAAGGTCGGGTCCTAATTGGTTGCTAATAAATGCATGATTATGTAGAAACCGCCATCATCATAACAAAAGTCCCATCGCCCCTCTAGAGGAGTGGAATCTCCATATATAGTGCCAGGCGTATTATCTGCATATATAGTTGGTGAGTACCCAAAAGATTCATTAAATGCTTCACATTGTTCTATCGTAATAAGTCCTCCTCCTGCACTTATTGCCGTCGATAGCAAAACTATGTTTAAAGACCCATGTCCAGCAACTCTAACTCCCTGATCAGGAGGATAAAGAGTAAAAGCCCTCCTTTTTAAAAAGGACCCATCAAGCCCTCCGCCTTCTTTTGCATATATACAATTTTCACCTGTTGTACATTTATTATTAATGGCACCACAAATTGGAAATCCTCCTGCACAAAATTCTATATCGTTAATACCAACACCTTTTAACCTCATTCTCTGTGTTGCTGTCCGTAATGACGTAACAGCTTGACTGTATTCTGCAATTTCTATTTTAGATGTTTCAGCCTTTGCGTTTCCTCCACCTCGAGAGCTTTGCGTCACCGCGTAAGAAAGTGCGGCAAAGAGAACCACTGCTATGAGTATTAAAAAAAGAACGTTCCCTCTCTCGTTGTGTACCTCGAATATCATTAAGTCTCCTAACTATTAGGTCTGTCCACTAAATATATGAATACAGTTTATATGCAATTAATACAGTTCTGTCACAAAGCCTTAGACAAGTCGAGAAAATTGTATTTAAACTCCACATGTATAAAGTGACCATATGAGAAAATATATAATACCACTATTTGTTATAGGACTTCTTATTTGTTCTGCTAATTTCAGGGCATTTGCAGAAGTACCACATTCAGAGTCTACACAATATCTATATGACGAATGTGTTAATGCGCTAGAAACAAACGGTTTTGAAGACTCATATTGTGCGACTTATATAGGAGCCTTCGTGGATGGTTACGCTATGGCTGGCCTTATTATGTCGAGCAAAGTATATAGCCTAGGGCTTCAGAATGAATTCAAAAGTTCAAGTGATTGCGACAAGAAGAAACCTGAGAATTTAGAAGAATTTGTGAAACTATATATTTATTGGGTCGATAAGAACACTGTTTCTAAAAAAGTGCCATATGAAGATTTTAAGCGAGTACCATATGATGTTCTAAATACTGACTTTACTGAGACTCTAGGGTCTATGTTTTGGCATGAGTTAACCTGCTATAATACTACGAATGAGCCTCAAGTTCCTGATACAGGAATAAAAACTATGGGTATACATGAGGAGTAAAACAACTAACTATTTGTCATAAGATATATTATCACTTACTAAGTGGCTGATTTGTGGTGTCTAAAATGAAGTGAGACTTTCGTTAATTTGTGCCCTATTGCGGGCACTTGTGGAGTCTAAAATACCTCAGTTTGGATTACTTTTCT
>JAESTG010000428.1 GCA_016763715.1 Flavobacteriaceae bacterium | reverse complement strand
TTTAGAATTAAATTTTTCATACAGGTCACGTACACCTTCCTTTGTTCTACAAAAGGATCTTACAATATTAAGCATAGCATTACTGCTATCTTTAAACCACGATAACCATTCATTTGCGTCGAGGTTAAGAAGAGTTTTAAGATCTGCCCAAAGAAGTTGCTTTCCAATATCGTCGATTACGTAATAAGGAGCGTGCGAATAGAACCAATTCAGCTCAAAAGCAGAACGACATGAATTATACATTTCATCAAACCTAGCTTTGATTACAGTCCGAATGGTTGTTTTTCCAGAAATGCGGTTCATAATATCTTCGAATGCATAAACATCTCTAGTTTTGATTATTATGGCAATGTATTTATTGCTAATGCTGTAGCTATTCTCATTGGAAGCGTTGAGTGCATCTTGTCTGTATTTTTTTGTGTTAGCGTAGTTTACATAGACTTCAAACATTAAAAGCTCCATTGTTGATAAATCAAAAAATGGAAAGTCAATTGATGGATCAGTGTTTATTCTAAAACTAACATCAGAATCTAAATTGCAAATTCTTGGATTGAGTAGACAAGCATCTATTTTCGCTCGCGTTCGAATTCCATCTTTGTCTATGTATGAGTAATTTTTAGCTTGATCAAGCTGTTTCTTTTTTTCCGATCGATTGTCAGAACCGTCATTATATGTTTCACCAGCTCTTTCAACTCTAGGCCTTGGTAAAGAACTTGTATAGTCTTTAGCGGAGAAATAATAATTGACATCATTAATCGACTTTTCAAGGTCACGAACCAAACTGTTGACTGAATAATACTCTACTTCACTTGGTTTACTATCAAATGCTCCACACCTATTTTCGTGCATTGCACTCCGTACTCCAAAAGGACTTGTTTTTACAACGTTCTGCCGCATTTCATAAAGCGGGTTAGCGACAAAATTTTCTTTGAATGTTTTCCCAAAGGGAGAATTTGAATCATCCATAATATTCTAAATTTTTTTAAAATTTAACATAAACCGTCCCAGAGCCTGCAAGAACTGCAGGCTCCAAGTGGGTTCGAATTTTACACTATGCCGGTGGTGTCAGTCCATCAATATGGACATTCAAATCGGTAAGTGGATTTACCAAGGGCGTTTCCAGATTTTCGACTGGTTCTTCTGCCTCGCAATAGCAAGGCAGACCTTCGGCGTCTAAACCAATTGTTTTGGCCTGAATTACCGTCAAAGTAGATGGCAAACGGGTTTCCCATGTTTCCTCAATGGTGTATTCTGGTTCTTGCAATTCATTGACAATTGACAGGTATAAATCGTCTCCAATTACAGGGACCGCACCGCCATTCCATATATAGCCTGTTGCCATAAAGAACATTACCGCTTCTTCAAAACCAGGGCGTACAGTGACTACCGTTCGGGCCATTCCTGCTTGTAAAAATCCTTTGAAAATATGGTCGTCATTTTCCATGGCATAGAGCTCGCTCCATTTTTCTTTATCGGCCCAATAAAATGGATAGAAATAATAGTCCATCACATCCCATTCAAAGGCTTGTTCAAAGAATTTAACAATCGCCGAATAACGGTCCATATCTTCAGTTAAGCGCACTTGATTGTTTTTGATTTCGTCTCCTGTTGTAAAAGACTGACCAAGGGTATGATGTCCAGCCAAATAGTCTAAACAGTTTTTGCGCAATACTGTATTTTCAATTTTTCGGTGGAAAGCTGGATTATCACCCATTTGAACGCCTAATTCCACTTCTCTATTGGCTAATTGATTTTTATATTCTTGCAAACGATCTTCATAAGCACTCAAAATGGCATTGAACGTGTTGAGTTGCCATTCTGCCATGGTTGATGCTTTACGTGACAGTTTAATTGAAAATGATACCATTCCGCTATCATGCCCTAAAAATTGGGCTGAAATAGGAATAGTTGTAGCGTATTGTCTAAAATTTGGGTGAGCGTCAACATGAGCAAACAACCAATCACTTGCATAATCCTCATATAATCTGCGAGTTACACCAGCGGCTGAAATTAAAAAGTGACTCCATTCTTCTCGCTTGTTTCCTCCGAACGAATAATTGATGGACTCAATACCATAGCCTGCAGGGATTATAATGTCATCTTTAACCGTTTTCGGTACATGCCATTCTGCTCCGTCATCCGGTTTTAAAAGTGTCTTACCTACGGTTAAAAACTGATTTGGTGGAGGAGAAACAACAGCGCCATAAGCACAGGCCCATTGAAAATAATTGTCTGGTTTTACATGCGCTGAACTTCGCAATGGTTTCAATACACCAAAATCGTCTTTCCGGGGGTCAAATGGCTTGATTAATGGGACACCATTATCCAAATTTACACCACTTGCTTTGGCAATTAAGTGAAATTTCGCTGGTTCTGGAATCATGAATTCATACTGAAGGCGCTTTCCATAATTAAAGATTTCATTTTTGTAAATTTTATCCACCCAACGGTAAACTCCTGAAATATGTTCCGCCCCTTGGCGGTTATCAAAGCCGTGTTGATTTTTCTCTTCAAACTCTTCGATTATGCGTGTTACACGCTCCTCGTTAACCTACTGGTAATGCGTTGAGAGGCTTTCTCTGTGATGTCTTTTGCCATTGAAGTTGACTGCCTATTAGATTCTTCCTTTGAATGACTCGTTGCAAAGTCTGTTGAAACATCTCCCCCTGCACTAAAATCAATATCTCCAATGCCTGTTTTTTTGGTTCCAGATACAGATGTGTTAAACCCTACTGAAAGCCCCATATCTTTGCTGTCAGAAATAACCTTAGAAACTTCCTTTTGCATATCAAAACGTGTCGTTGTGGACGTGTCGGTCATGCTTTCAGACTCAGAAGAGGAGCCAACTGTAGTTTTGTCATCTGACCTTCTTAAACGTCTTGTGCTGCGCTCTTTATATTCACGAGCCATCACATTTTCAATATGAGCTACTTCGCCGGGTACATAGCAACATAAAGTTTGTTCGACCTTGCGATAATCTGAAATCCCCATTCGTGTTACACCAAAACCAGAGGG
>JAESTG010000229.1 GCA_016763715.1 Flavobacteriaceae bacterium | reverse complement strand
CCTACTTTCCTTTCGTTATGTGGTCTAAACAGCAACCCAGTTATTTTTTCTTCGGAATTAGCTGCAATAATTATCTTTTGTTTTCCAAGTTCAAAATTGCAAAGAAAGATTTCCACTGCGTCTTTTCTATCTTTAAATTCGAACGACTCCATTTTTCCGAAGTTGCTATAATATGTATCGATAATGCTTGAAATTTGTTTTAGAGAAATACTTTGTTTCATACTGGGAGCCATCATGTTAAAGACAGCTTCCCCATCGTTGTCATTAAAATGCTTCTGAAAAGTATGCATGGTCGATTCAAATTCAGAGGTTTGAGCCATTGAAAATGTCGATATACATAATATGACGGCAAGTAATTGGAAGTATTTCATTTCCGAAGGTTTATGATATATTTATAATCTATGAGTTCTCGAATTCATAATTTTGTTACAAATTAAACGCATGAAAAAGGTTCCTATTTTATTTTTTATAGTTTTCATTATTATTTCTTGTCAGCAAAAGGAAACACCGCTGACGGCGCAGCATATTGTGGATCAGGCCATCCAGACCTCTTGCAATGGATTGTGCGATCACGTTAAGATCGATTTTACATTTCGCGACCGTTGTTATGTGAGTACTCGAAATAAAAATAATTATACTTTGGAACGTATCACATCAGACTCTACAGGCATTGTACGGGACATTCTATCTAATGACGGCTTTGTTCGGTTTAAAAATGATACACTCATTCAAGTGCCAGATTCTATGGCTACTCGGTATTCGAATAGTGTGAATTCGGTACATTATTTTGCCCAATTACCTTATGGATTAAATGATGCCGCTGTTCAAAAAGAATTGCTGGGTGAATCAACCATTAAAGGGATGCCATATTATGAAGTAGGTGTTAGTTTTAAACAAACCGGTGGGGGCACCGATTTTCAAGATAAATTTGTCTATTGGATTCACAAAGAAAATTATACGGTAGATTATTTGGCTTATAGTTATGAAACCAATGGAGGAGGTATTCGTTTTCGAGAGGCGTATAACGTGCGTTATGTGGATGGAATTCGGTTTGCCGATTATAATAATTTCAAGCCACAATCTTTGGAGGTCGATTTAGCCAACTTAGATATCCTTTTTGAAAAAGGGGAACTAACATTACTTTCTAAAATTGAAACAGAAAGTGTTGGGGTTGTATTACCAGAAATAGAATAGTTTTCGCTTCGGAAATTTACTAAGTTTTCTTTTCAAATCGCACTTTCCGAATGCCATGACTAGTGTTCCATTGAAGCAATTCTTCAAACCCGAAACTTTCATACAATGCAATGGCTGGACCATTAGCAGCACCTGTTTCTACCATAAATAATTCCGAAGAAAAAGAGCCAAAAACAAACTGAACTAACTTACGACCAATACCGCGTCTAAAGTAGTTGGGGTCTACCACCAGACTTTGAATATGTACTTGCTTTGGTGCAATATGTAGTTCCACCACACCCGCAAGTTCTTTTTCTTCCCAAAAACCAAAGAACACGGTGTCTGTGTTCATATAATCTGAAATTTGTCGCTGCAAAGGAGGGAAATCTACCGCCTGTAATAATTTTCCTTCCACAGCATAAGAAGCATGAAAAATGGGCAACATTTTCTCTGCGATTGAATGGTTTTTATGATTAAGTTTTTGAATCATTATTTTTGAAGTAACGATATGGCTTGCTCCAATAGAGGTTCCATAATTGCATAACCATCTGTGTTTGGATGTACCCCGTCATAGCCTAGTTCTTTTTTTAAACCATTATCGTCATCAACCATTGCTGTGAAATAATCAATATAAACGATGTCTTTCTCTACAGCATAAGCTTTAATAAGAGCGTTGAGCTTTGGTACTTTTTCGTCGGGGCTCATACCTTGTCGCCATGGGAAATCATGTGCGGGTAATACAGAACACAACACTACTTGAATATCATGTTCGGTAGCCATTTTTGCCATCTTAAAAATGTTGTTTGCCACATCGGGAATGGGAATGGGTCCCGTATTTTCGGCAATATCGTTGATTCCTGCTAAGATTACAACCGCCTTGGGTTTTAAGTCAATTACATCCTGTTGAAAACGCGCCAACATTTGCGGTGTTGTTTCTCCTCCAATTCCTTTATTTATATAAGATTTGTCTGCAAAAAACTCTGGACGAAAGCCAGACCATCCTTCGACAATGGAGTTTCCCATTAAAATCACTTTTTCGTTGATGTCGTTATCTAAAATAATAGTAGAATTTTTTGGTTGAGTCGTACTTAAATCACTTTTATTCTGTTTTTGTGCGCAGGATACAAGTAATAGCACTGTCGAAATGTAGAATAAATTTTTCATGAATTGCGTTACAATTTATGGTTACTTCAAGGGGTTACACCTGTTATGTTCATTTTCAGCACTAAGACAAAGTGCCAAAATACGGAATTGGGATTCATAATACTTGGTTACCAATAAATATTCAGGCTTTATGAGAGATTTCAATGTCTGAAGACTGTCATAACCCACCCCAATTCCTTCATTGGTCGCAAATAAAATAAAACTGCGACTGTGATCCATAGTTTTGAGCTTCACTTAAAATATATAGGAATATGAGAATGCCTTTTACTGAATTTATTACAGGCGGAGATTTAAAGTTCGTTATTGTCTTTGTTATTTTTGCTGCCGTTGCCATTTTTCATTTTGTTAAAAAGCTGAAAGCTAAAATGCAACCTGAAAATGAAGAAGTGTTTAACTACCACAAAACCAAAATTAACACCGCTGCTTTCTGGCTACTAATTTTAAGCGTATTCTCTTTGTTACTTGGACTGATGCACAGCTTTTATCACATTGGAAAGGCAGGTGGAATTGCCCCTAGTTTAATATTTCAAGGAGTTGCGAATGCCTTAATCACTCCTGTGTTGGGAATTTCTCTTTTCATTATCTGTAAAACTCTCGCTGGTACTTTCAATTTGAAAATAGCTAAACAATCCTAATATGATTCATCTAATTAAAATATTATCTTTTCTTTTTGTGAGTCAGGTTTGTCTTTCGCAACCCTCTATTTCCGAAGCAAACAAATTAAGACAGGAAGGGAAACTTGAAGCTGCTATTATAGCATACAAAAATGATTATAAAACCACACCAACTGACTGGAAGAATACTTACAACTTAGCTTGTGTGTACGCATTGACAGCTCAAAAAGACAGCGCCTATCACTATTTGGATATCGCTTTGAAAGACGATACTTCGCTATGGGCATTGGCCGACTCCGATTTATATGCGTTGATAGACGATCCACGTTGGGCTGAGGTTGAGAACAGGCAAATAGAACGATTTCAGAAGTACAATGGCAAGCTTAAAGAATCAGAAGTTGCCAAAAAATGGCTGAATATTATTCTAAAAGATCAGGCGTTAGATTATTATATAGGTCAGGCAAAGGCTCATTTTATGAAGGAAGGTAGCGCACCACAGTGGTATTACCCATTGGGGATGTTCAAACAGCAAATCATCAAAGATAATTACGAAAGGATGCAGCAACTTATCAATGATAATGGTTGGCCAAAGTATTCGTCGGTTGGAGAATTGGCGGCCGATGCTCCTTTGTTGGTTATCAATCACCATGAAAGCAATGAGGTTCGTAAGAAATACATAGCTCAAATAAAGCAGTCTTGTTTGGAAGGCGAGGGGAGTTGTATGGAATATGCCAAAGTTCAAGATAGAATTCTAGTGGATGAAAACCAATTGCAAATTTATGGGATGCAGTTTCGCTACAATGCGCAACGCAATCTAGAACCATTTCCCATTAAAGATCCCGAATATGTAGACCAACGCCGAAAAGAAATAGGCTTAGTACCCTTAAAAGACTATTTAAAGCGGAAGATTAATTATGATTGGACGGTGGAGCAGGAGTAGTTTGATTTACTTTATTTAGTCTCTTCATTCTAAAAACTGGAAAGTTGTTAAGTAGTATTTAAAATGAAAAGTATAAAATATTATTTTGATTTCTTAGTTGGTTTATGAAACGT
>JAESTG010000228.1 GCA_016763715.1 Flavobacteriaceae bacterium | reverse complement strand
TGCCCTACATTCGCACGCTTAATTCTCAAAATATTATTGATGAAATAGGACTGTTTATTGGAGCCGCTTTGTTGGTTACATCACTCATCTTTTTCTTCTTTTTTCGTTCGTTTCGGGCGACGTTTATCTCCATGATTACTGTAATTATTGGTGTGATGTGGGCCTTTGGTATTCTAGGCCTATTACATTATGAAATTACCGTACTTACTGCCTTAATCCCTCCACTAATAATTGTAATAGGGATTCCCAATTGTATTTTTCTAATTAACAAATACCAACAGGAAATCAAGCTACACGGAAATCAGGCAAAGTCTTTGCAACGTGTAATTACCAAAGTTGGGAATGCTACTTTAATGACAAATGTAACGACAGCATCGGGATTTGCTACGTTCATTTTAACCAATAGTAAACTTTTAAAAGAATTTGGAATCGTAGCTTCCATCAATATCATTTCGATATTCCTCTTAAGCTTGTTAATTATTCCTATTGTCTACAGCTATATGGCTGTTCCAAAATACAAGCATCTCAAGCACTTGAATAAAAAATGGATTGGCAGCTTTGTAAGCTGGATGGAACGAATGGTTAGGGGTCACCGTATTGCAATCTATACCATAACTATTTTACTTCTCTGCGGAAGTATCGTGGGAATCAATAAAATTGAATTGTCTGGAAGTTTAATTGAAGATATGCCTCAGAAATCTGAGTTCTTTGCGGACATCAAATTTTTTGAAAAGGAATACGAAGGCATTATGCCTCTTGAAATTTTGATAGACACCAAACGTAAAAAGGGAGTTATGAAGTTGGCTACTCTAAAACGCATGAATGAACTTGAGGAATACATTGACGAAATTCCTGAATTATCTAAAACAATTTCCGTAGTCAATCTGGTAAAATACGCGAAACAGGCATATTACAATAATAATCCCGATTACTATCAATTACCAAATGCACAAGAGCGAACCTTCATACTTTCTTATGCGAAAAATAGTGCCAATCAAACAGGGTTACTATCTAGCTATGTAGATAGTACGGGACAATATGCACGTATTACTACCTTTATGAAGGATACGAAAACAGATCGTTTTGATCGTATCGAAGAGGATTTACGAGCCAAAATAGCGAAAATTTTCCCTGAAGACAGATATAATGTTTCCATAACAGGAAAGGCTTTTATTTTTGAAAAAGGAACCAAATATCTGGTCAATAACCTCATACTTTCACTATCCCTTGCCATTTTATTGATTGCCATCTTTATGGCGTGGATGTTTAGAAACATGAAAATGATTTTGGTTTCCTTAATCCCAAACTTACTCCCATTATTAATTACGGCAGGGTTAATGGGCTTTTTAGGAGTTCCCATAAAACCATCCACGATTTTGGTCTTTAGTATTGCGTTTGGAATATCGGTGGACGATACTATTCACTTTTTGGCGAAATATCGTCAGGAGTTAATGGTGAATAAATGGAAAATAAAGCGTTCGGTTTATGCAGCTCTGAAAGAAACAGGGATTAGTATGTTCTATACCTCCATCGTTTTGTTTTTCGGGTTTTCGGTATTTACTATTTCAAGTTTTGGTGGCACGGTAGCCTTAGGCGCCTTGGTTTCAGCTACGCTTTTATTTGCTATGCTTGCCAATTTATTATTGTTGCCATCGCTACTATTATCTTTAGAGAGGAGCATTGCAAATAAGCGAACGTTAAAAAAACCTGCATTGGAAATCCTTCCTTCTTCGGAAGAGGATGTAGATACAGAATCCAACAAAGAGTAATATAATTGAGAATTAAAAAAAGTATCTTTACCGACCACTTTGAAACTCAATGTAACTGTCTCAATTACAATTTAATTTCGAAGTTTTGTAAAGAATAAATTATAAAGTAGTTAACATATTTTTCAGCATAAAAAAAGAAAAAATGCAGCGAAAAGAGATTATAAAATTATTACAAAGTCAGGCATCAACGGTCCCGATTTCAATTTCAGGATGGGTACGATCATTTAGAAGCAATCGTTTTATAGCAATGAACGATGGTTCTACCATTAAAAACATCCAATGCGTAGTCGACTTTGAAATCTTTGATGAAGAATTACTTAGAAAAGTGACTGTTGGCGCTGCCATTTCAGTAACTGGTGAGCTAGTGCAGAGCCAAGGACAAGGGCAAAATGTTGAAATTCAAGTTTCAAAAATTGAAATTCTAGGTGAAGCAAACCCAGAAGAGGTTAAACTCACCATTCTTTCTCCAAAACGGCATTCACTAGAAAAATTGAGAGAACAAGCTCACTTACGTATACGAACTAATACTTTTGGAGCCGTAATGCGATTACGTTCCAAATTGGCTTTTGCTGTACATGAATATTTTCAGAAAAACGGGTTTCATTATATGCACACCCCTATTATTACAGGAAGTGATGCCGAAGGTGCTGGTGAGATGTTTCGAGTAAGTGCCTTAGATCCTAAAAACCCACCTTTGAATGACGAAGGGGAAATAAACTACAAAGAAGATTTTTTTGAAAAAGAGACCAACCTAACCGTAAGCGGGCAACTTGAGGCCGAAACCTACGCTATGGGACTTGGAAAAGTATATACATTTGGCCCTACTTTTAGAGCTGAAAACTCCAATACGACAAGACATCTAGCCGAGTTTTGGATGATCGAACCAGAAGTTGCTTTCAACGATTTGGCAGACAATATGGATTTAGCCGAAGACTTCATAAAATATGTAGTTCAGTATGCGTTAAACCATTGTCAAGATGACTTGGAGTTCTTGGAAAAACGTTTGTTAGAAGAGGAAAAAACCAAGCCTCAGGCAGAACGAAGTGAAATGACTTTACGTGAAAAACTTCATTTTGTGATTGATAACAACTTTATACGTGTGAGCTATACGGAAGCTATTGACATTTTAAGAAATTCCAAACCCAATAAAAAGAAAAAGTTTAAATTCTTAATTAACGAATGGGGTGCAGACCTCCAAAGCGAACACGAACGGTTTTTAGTAGAAAAACATTTTAAATGCCCCGTTATCTTGTTTGACTATCCAGCAACTATCAAGGCCTTTTATATGCGTTTAAACGACGATGAAAAGACGGTTCGTGCTATGGATGTGCTTTTCCCAGGAATAGGGGAAATAGTGGGTGGGTCACAGCGTGAAGAACGTTATGATGTATTACTGGATAAAATGAAGGCGTTAGACATTTCTGAAGAAGAGTTGTCTTGGTATCTTGATTTACGAAAGTTCGGTACTTGCGTACATAGTGGCTTTGGTTTAGGCTTTGAAAGATTGGTGCTATTCGTTACTGGAATGGGCAATATTCGTGATGTAATCCCTTACCCTAGAACACCTGGAAACGCTGAATTTTAAAAACTAAAAGAATTCAATCAAGAAATGTGATAAACTGGCTTTAATATTCCGTTTTCGCCCTTTGATTTAAAGAATCATAACTTTATATTAAATCCAGCTATATTATGCTTTATATAGCTGGATTTTTTTAATTTTAACAACAAGTAACGCTTTCATGTTAAAACAACAATTAAATTTTAAACTATCTCAAAAGCTATCACCTCAACAAATCCAGTTGATGAAGTTGATCCAATTGCCTACTCAGGCTTTTGAACAACGTATTTCACAGGAAATGGAGGAGAATCCAGCTCTGGATAGTGGTAAGGATGAAGACGACTTGGAGGATGAATTTAAAAATGAAGAATACGACGACTTTGATGATGAGGGCAATGAAGTAATTGAAACGGATATTAATGTTGACGATTATTTAAGTGACGATGAAACCCCTAGTTATAAACTCTCTGCAAATAATTATAGTGTGGACGATGAGGAAAAACAAACTCCGTATGCCTCGGGCACGTCGTTTACTCAACATTTAATGCAGCAACTAAGCACCTATCGGTTGGATGAAGAAGAACAAGAAATTGCTCATTTTTTAGTAGGTAGCGTAGACGAAAGTGGATATATAAGACGTGAACTTCAGGATATAGTTGATGATTTGGCCTTTACGCAAAATATATATACTTCCGAAGAAAAAGTAGAAAGTGTACTGCAATTAGTCCAAGAATTGGATCCTGCAGGTGTAGCTGCTCGTAATCTTCAAGAATGCCTTTTGATTCAGCTTAAAAGAAAAAATGAAAGCGATTCTGTGCATCTTGCCACTCGAATTCTTAAAGAGACCTTTGATCATTTCACAAAAAAACATTACAAAAAATTGATGTCTAAGTTTGTGATTACTAAAGACGAACTACGAAGTGCGGTTCAAGAAATTGAAGGACTAAACCCAAAACCAGGTGGCACCTATTCTGGTAATACTCGCATGGTTGAGCACGTGGTTCCCGATTTTGCCATCAGAATAGTAGACGGAAAATTGGAACTCACTCTTAACGGAAGAAACGCACCCGAACTTCATGTTTCTCGAGAATACACCAATATGCTGAAAGGCTATAAAGAAGCAAAAGAAAAGTCGAAATCTCAGAAAGATGCCGTGCTTTTTATAAAACAGAAACTAGACGCCGCTAAGTGGTTTATTGAAGCCATCAAACGGCGACAGCAAACCTTATTTGTGACTATGAATGCTATCATGTATCATCAAGAAGAGTTTTTCTTGAGCGGTGATGAACGCAAGTTAAAGCCAATGATTTTGAAGGACATTGCGGATAAAATTCATATGGACGTCTCTACAGTTTCGCGTGTTGCCAACAGCAAATACGTAGATACACCTTATGGAACTAAATTGATTAAGGAATTTTTTAGCGAGTCTATGAAAAATGATCAGGGTGAGGATGTTTCTACTCGAGAGATTAAGAAAATATTGGAAATAACTATTTCAGAAGAGGACAAGAAAAAGCCACTAACCGATGACAAATTAGCTAAGGTTCTCTTAAAAAAAGGATATCCCATTGCCCGACGCACCATTGCAAAATATAGGGAGCAACTAGATTTACCAGTGGCACGACTTCGAAACGAAATTTGATGAATTACTTTCTTCGTTTTGGAGCCTTTTTACTACACCCATTATTAATGCCACTAATTGGGGCATTAACTTACTACATAATTACACCCAGATTCATCGAATCAGAAGTAATTCGAGCCAAGCTATTTGCAATTGCTATCATTACAATTTTTGTACCCGTAGTTATTTTTTTATTATTGAAGAATTTAGGCAAGATTACTAGTATGGAACTAGAACATGTTAACGAACGAAAGGTTCCTCTGATGTTACAGTGCATTCTTGTATTGCTTATTATTAAAATGGTATATGCCCCCTATGAGAGTCCAGAAATGTATTTCTTTTTTGTAGGTATATTATTTTCAAGTATTGCCGCTTTGATAATGGTTCTATTCAAAATAAAGATAAGTCTTCACCAAATGGGTATTGCTGGGGTTACGCTCTTCTTGATTGCGCTGTCCGTTCATTTTAAAGTTAACATGTTAGTTTGGATTGGATTATTTATCCTAGGAAATGGTTGGGTAGCTTCTTCAAGATTACACACCAATTCACATACCTATCCTGAGCTTTTACTAGGGTTCTTTGTTGGAATGATTCCTCAAGTTTTAATGCTCAATTTCTGGTTATAGGATGTAAAAAATTACGCCGAGTTTCAAGGTTCTAAGATTAAGAGACTCATCAGTATCCTCTATTACAGCCTCCTTAAAAAATGGATTGATGCTATAATAGGCATAAAAATTAAATGTACTGTAACCAAAATTCAAAGTAGCACCCAATCGCATTCTGTCAAATTCAGGTATATTAGTTTGCGACACTTGGTTATCCGTTTGGCTAAAAAAAGAACGGTACCAATAAGTATATCCAACACGAACCCCACCATAAATACGCCAAAACTTGAACGTATCCGCAGTTGAAGTTCTCCAGCGTATTTCTAAAGGCACTTCAATAGTGGCAGTACTAAAACGATTTATATCGAATTGAGTATCAGAATCTATTACAGTAAATATGGTATTTTCCGCGGCATCTTCCCCAATAAAAAGATTATATGCGTATTGATCGAATGCCATCCCAAATCCTATGGCAATCGCAATATTTCTTTCATCATTTATAGGCATATCTCGGAGAAACCCAAAGTGAACTCCCCCAGAAACACCATTTAAACGAACATTGGCTGGGGCATTTACTAAAAGATTATAAGTTACTCCAGCATAAAATTGATCTTCTCTATATTTATGATCTAAATCAGCCTTAGGAATACTATCCTGTGCTGTCACCGAAATAACACAAAGAAACAATAATCTACCAACGAGATTTTTGAAAGTCATAGGTTAAATATAAAGGAATTCTGAATAATGTAATAAAAAAAACGCCTTGAGGTTAATCAAGGCGTTTCATTATAATTTATTCTAAATTATTAATTCATCTGATTACCTGGTGAAGTAATATAAATGATTTTATACATTTCCAATTCACGTAATTCCTGTTTGATATCGGTTACTAACCCAGTATTAGTGTCTTCATCTACTTTAAGTGCTACCATTACTCTACTCTGTAAATCAGGAAGCAATTCCCCTCTTTCTTGAATAAGAACAGCTCTCAAAGCCTTAATATCGGTATACTTGTCTCCAATCTGAATTTTACCCTCAATTCCATACTGATCTTGGTATCTCAAACTTGGCTTACCAGCATAAATAAAAATAGATCGATCCTTTTTCAATTTCTCTACTTGATCTGCTTTTGGTATTGCTTGCATCACCAAAAGATTATCCTTTCGCATTACAGTAACTACCATAAAGAAGAATAACAGCATAAATACAATATCTGGTAATGATGCAGTATTTATGGCGGGGATACCACCATCCTTTTTCTTTTTAAATTTTGACATCTTT
>JAESTG010000055.1 GCA_016763715.1 Flavobacteriaceae bacterium | reverse complement strand
GTTCTGGGTATATCTTGCTGGAAGGCGCAGCCTAACAGAGTGCAAGATTGCTGTGGCTTCTTGAAGATATACTTTGTTGTTGGTCGTTTGCTAAAGGGGCACGAAACACACTAAATAAATATAAACCAAACATCCTGAAGCCCTAGCATACCCAGAACGTTGGAGGACTGCTGCCTTTAGGTCATGACCTCCAACACCGTGTATAATTTATTGCTAGAGTGAGTCGGTTAAGAGGAAGATTTAGTTTTAAATGTTTATCTTGGTTAACGGAAAAATATTAACTCGCATCTCGCCTTGCCAACACCAAAGAAAAACCTGTTGCGTGAGCTGCCAAACCGCAACAAATCATACACAAATACGGTTTTGTGATAAATTCTCTCTCCTTGTATTTCATGAATCACATTTTTTTATTTTTGTTTCAATTTTTTTATGCTATTACGTCTTCTTTTTATTTTGATTTTTGCTTCCTCTTGGGCACAGCAAACGAGGTCTAAAACTTTTATTACCTGGTCTGAAGATTATCAAGCGACATGGGCCGATTTTCAGGGTGTTGTGGATAACGGTTATTTACTAGCTGCCATGACAAGCTATAAAATTGACCTACAACCAGAAACAGTGATGGTAGATGAAAATGATCAAATTCAAGGGTATGAGAACTTGACTGTGATTGCTAATTTTTACAAAAAAACTTCTTGGCACTCTACGAATAGCGACCATATTCTAAAGCACGAACGGTTACATTTTGATATTGCTGAGTTATTTTCTAGAAAAATAAGAAAGCGTTTTTCTGAATTAGAAAACAGAAAGCAAGCAACCTTTTCAGTCTATCAAGAGGTCTTTACATTATTTTGGAAAGAGTGTCGTATGATGCAAAAGCAATACGATTGAGAAACAAATCATGGGGGTTCCATTAAAATTAATGAGCAATGGCATGTTCGGGTTTTAAATGAGCTTAAACCCTTAGATAAATTTATACAAAATAATTCAGCGAAATAATACTGGATATTTGAAAAGCAATAAACATCTTTTTTATCTTTGCGTTCGTCTTCCAAGGTTTAGGCGAGGGCATTAATCCAACTTAACTACCGAAGTATGAAAATGAAAGAATTACTTAGTAAATACGAAAACAAGGAACCAGAAATTGTATTCCATTGGAACGATCCTGAAACTGAGGCAGAAGGATGGACGGTTATCAACTCTTTAAGAGGAGGTGCTGCTGGCGGAGGTACTCGGATGCGTTCTGGGTTGGATCAAAATGAGGTATTGTCCCTTGCAAAAACTATGGAAGTGAAATTTACCGTTTCGGGCCCTGCTATTGGAGGCGCTAAATCGGGAACTAATTTTGACCCAAGCGATCCTCGTAAACAAGGTGTTTTGGAGCGATGGTATAAAGCCGTTTCACCTTTGCTAAAATCTTATTACGGGACCGGTGGAGACTTAAATGTTGATGAAATTCACGAAGTAATTCCTATTACTGAACAAAGTGGTGTTTGGCATCCACAGGAAGGTGTGTTTAATGGACATTTTAATCCTACCGAAGCAGATAAAATTAATAGAATTGGACAACTACGACAAGGTGTGATTAAGGTGATTGAAAACACTTCGTATTCGCCAGATGTGAGTAGAAAATATACCGTAGCCGATATGATTACGGGTTATGGTGTAGCAGAAGCAGTGCATCACTATTACGATATATACGGAGGAAGTGTTAAAGGGAAAAGAGCGGTGGTCCAAGGCTTCGGAAATGTAGGTGCTGCTGCTGCATATTATTTAGCTCAAATGGGTGCTAAGGTTGTCGGGATTATTGACCGTCTTGGGGGTGTGATTAATGAAGATGGATTTACTTTAGAAGAAATTAATGAAATGTTTTTACAGAAGAAAGGAAACTACTTAAGAGTGGACAATATCATTCCTTTTGATGAAATGAACGAACGTATTTGGTCACTTCAAACAGAAATATTTGCACCTTGTGCGGCTTCTCGTTTAATTACAAAGGCTCAAATTTCGAGTATGATCGATACGGGTCTGGAGGTGATAAGTTGTGGTGCGAATGTACCATTTGCCGATAAAGAAATTTTCTTTGGCCCAATTATGGAATATACTGATGAACGTGTTAGTTTAATTCCCGATTTTATTTCAAATTGTGGTATGGCACGTGTTTTTGCCTATTTCATGGAGCGTAAAGTTCAAATGACCGATGATGCCATTTTTGAAGATATTTCCATGACAATTCGCAAGGCTATTCAGGATGCGTACAACAGTAGGAATTCCAAAACAAATATAAGTAAGACTGCTTTTGAAATTGCTTTGAAACAACTTATCTAATTGAAAATAGATGCCTTAACCAACTCAAAAGTCAAGGAAAAAAGAGATTTAAAAAAAACCTGCCAATAGCAGGTTTTTTTTATGGTTATGTGAGCTATTTATTCTACTTTTAAAATTCAATATTCAATTCATTAATTTTACTAATATATGGCCTCAATTAACATCTTAATTTTTGTTATAGGGTATTTGTCAATTACGTTAGAACACCCTTTAAAACTTGATAAAACGGTTCCAGCTTTAATTATGGCAGCTCTTATTTGGGCCATGTTAGCTGTTGGATTTCATAATGGATGGTTTAATGTAATCGATACCCACGAAAATGTCTTCAGTTTTCTCACAGGTGGGGAAGCAGCGGAGCATGGATTTGAAAACACCTTGTTGCATCATCTTGGAAAGACGGCCGAGATACTTATCTTTTTAATTGGAGCCATGACCATCGTTGAGATTATCGATTTGCATCGTGGTTTTGAAGTTCTTAAAAGTGCCGTGAATACGAAAAGCAAGAAAAAATTACTCTGGATTATTGGAATTTTAGCTTTTGTGCTTTCTGCAATTATTGACAATTTAACTGCGACTATAGTTTTAATTACTTTGTTACGTAAGCTCATTCAGAATAAAAATGAACGTCTTTGGTTTGCAGCTATGGTAGTGATTGCAGCTAATGCTGGTGGAGCTTGGTCTCCTATTGGTGATGTTACGACCACTATGCTCTGGATAGCTAAAAAGGTGACAGCAATGGGGCTAATTGAGTATGTGATACTTCCATCCATTGTTTGTTTTATTGTGCCTTTTTTCATTGCAGGTTACCTAAAACCCTTTAAAGGAAATATTGAAGTAGATACAACAGAAGATGTCGCTGCCGGAAAGCTACTAAGTAGTCGTACCATGCTTTTTCTTGGTTTGGGAATGATTGTCTCGGTGCCCATCTTTAAAACTTTAACACATCTCCCACCTTATATGGGTATGATGTTAGCACTTGGTGTAGTATGGCTTGTTTCAGAATATATTCACCCTGAAGAGGATTTTAGCAAAGAACGCCGACACTTGTATTCTGCTCATAAAGCGTTATCCCGAATCGAAATATCTAGTATCCTCTTCTTTTTAGGGATTCTAATGGCCGTTGCTGGCTTAGAAAGCCTAGTCTATGGTGTTGCAGAGAATGGTGATCCTGTTGGAACTCTTCGCTATTTGGCTGAGGTATTGCAGAGTAGCATTCCTAATCAAGATGTCGTAGTAATGTTCTTGGGAGTGTTGTCTGCTATAATAGATAATGTACCATTGGTAGCGGCTTCCATTGGAATGTATGATGCCCCAATAGATACTCCGTTATGGCACTTTATAGCTTATTCGGCTGGGACTGGAGGAAGTATGCTCATTATTGGTTCAGCAGCGGGTGTTGCTGCTATGGGAATGGAGCGAATCGATTTTATCTGGTATTTAAGAAAGATAGCTTGGTTGGCATTGGTTGGTTTTCTTGCCGGGGCTGCAGTATTCTTAGCATTCAAAGCTTATGTTTATTAGACCTTACAATTTCTAAACATTTATGCCGTTAATTAAGGATGAATGTAGAAACCCTATTTTCAAATTCACTGTGATATTAATAATCTAATTAACCCTGTAATCTATATAATTACGTGTTCCTCCTTAAATATCCCCAAATCTTACATAGTGTTAGGTTTTAGGAACGGAAGAACGTAAATAACGAATGCTTATGCTTAACATCTTTTTACAGGATGGTGCCGAGGAGGCTTTGGAAGGTTTAGAACCTGAAGTAACCGAAAAGACCATCTCCATTATGGAACTTCTTATGAGTGGTGGAATAGGAGGACAACTCATTATTGGAATCCTTTTTATTTTATTGTTTGTTGCGGTATATATCTATTTTGAACGTCTTTTTACGATCAAAACTGCTTCCAAGATGGATCGCAATTTTATGAATCAAATAAAAGATC
>JAESTG010000227.1 GCA_016763715.1 Flavobacteriaceae bacterium | reverse complement strand
TAGTTGGTCTTTCTTTTTACATAATAATCCTGAATAAAGGTTACTTGTGACATTCAAATATTTGAATAACTATATTATCTTGAAACGCATCAAATTATTATTAAATTCTTGCAAATTGAGATTAAATTTTTATAACATTGCAGATAAGGCATATTATGTATGCATAGTAAATTGAAAAAATCTATGTGTTATTTATGTCATATTTAATCTACAAACTTTTAAATTTAACTTAATTATTATGAAGAAATTTACCCTTCTTGCAGTATTTGCCCTTGCTTCAGCTGCAATGTATGCCGGTGGTTATCGTGTAAGTCTCCAAGGAAACAAGTCCCTAGCCATGGGTCATACAGGTGTCGCTTTGATAGATAGTAGTGAGCTAGTGTTTTTTAACCCAGCTGGCTTAGTTTTTCTCGAAAACAGACTTAGTATCTCGGCTGGTGGTTATGGTGTGTTTTCCGATGTTGTTTATCAAAATGAGACAACTGGAGCTTCCGCCGAAACTAATAGTCCAGTAGGAACTCCATTTTATTTATATGCGTCATATCAGGCTACAGACTGGTTGGCTTTTGGTCTAGGTATTTATACACCTTTTGGTAGTTCGGTAGAATATCCAGATGATTGGGCAGGGTCTCACTTGGTAAATAACGTCGAGTTATCAGCCATTTTTATTCAGCCAACAGTATCTTTTAAAATTGGAGATGTGTTTAGTATTGGAGGAGGGCCTATTTATGTTACAGGTGCTGTAAACTTTAATAGAAACCTAACTCGTTCTTTGACCGATCTTGATGGAAACCGAAGTGAAGTAACCCTTGATGCCTCAGGAGTTAATGAATGGGGCTGGACTATTGGAGCGATGTTCAAGTTGAGTGATAATTTGATTATTGGCGCCAATTATAAGAGCGAAATCATCTTGAATGCAGACGATGCAGATGCAGATTTCGAGAATATTCCTAATTCTCCCTTGACGCCTTTTGCAGATACAAAAGCTTCGGCGACCCTACCTTTGCCCGCTGAAATGACCGTTGGAATTTCCTATTCTTTCTGCGATAAGTGGGTTTTTGCATTCGATTTCAATAGAGCTTTTTGGGATGTTTACGAATCTTTAGATATTGATTTCGAAGATCCAAATATTCCTGATTCATTCAACCAACGTAATTACAAAAATGCTTCTACCTATAGGTTTGGGTTACAATATGATGCTACGGAAAAATTCACACTTCGTGCTGGATATTACTTTGATGAATCCCCAGTTCAAGCTGGCTTTTTTGCTCCAGAAACACCGCGTAATGATAGCAACGGATATACAGCTGGACTTACCTTTAATGTGAGTGATCGTTTTCAAATAGATGCTTCATTCCTGTACTTACGATTTAAAGAGGTTGATGCTTCTTATGACCCGTATTTTGAAAGTGGTGTGCAAGCGCCTTTTGCTGGAAAGTATAAGAGTAGTGCCTTTATTCCTGGTATAGGAGTAACGTACCAAATGTAATTATAAAAAATCTGAATCATGAAAAATACATTTAAATATATAGCGCTTGTAGCAGTCATTGGTTTTGCTAGTTGTGAGCCCGAATTTGAAAATAAAGTAACCGATACTGGTTTTTACGATACTGGAAGTGCCGATATGACTACTTACGTATCTGTTGGAAATTCTTTAACCGCTGGATTTGCGGACGGAGCATTATACATTACAGGGCAAGACAATTCTTATCCGAATATCATGGCTGGACAATTTGCTTTGGCTGGCGGAAGTGATACTTTTACTCAGCCTTTGATGAATGATAATTTGGGAGGATTATTACTAAACGGAACACAAATCACCAATAACAGATTTGTTCTTGCGGTAGGTTCTGACGGGAGTCCAGGGCCAGTATTATTGGAAGGAACTCCAACTACAGAAATTACTTCTAGCGCAACTGGGCCATTCAATAATATGGGAGTGCCAGGAGCTAAGAGCTTCCATTTGGTCGCTCCAGGATACGGTAATGTAGCTGGGATTCCAACGGGAGCAGCCAATCCGTACTACGCTCGTTTTGCAACAGGGGCTAGTTCAACGGTAATTGGAGACGCTGTAGCATTAAATCCTACTTTTTCTCTCTATGGATTGGAAATAATGATATTTTATCCTTTGCTACTTCGGGTGGTATTGGTGTAGATCAAACAGGAAATTTTGATCCATCCACTTATGGTCCTAATGATATTACTGACCCAAACGTGTTTGCAGGGGCTTATTCGGCTCAAGTAGATGCATTGACAGCTGGTGGAGCTAGTGGGGTTTTAATTAACTTGCCTAGTGTAACATCTATTCCGTTTTTTACAACAGTTCCTTTTGCGCCATTGGATCCAACGAATCCCGATTTTGGACCACAAATCCCAACACTTAATGCAACTTTCGCTGGGTTAAATGGAGCCTTCGCCTTTTTAGGGGTTCCAGAACGATCTATCGTTTTTTCTGAAACTGCTGCTAGTCCAGTTGTAGTACATGACGAATCTTTACCAAATCTTGCTACTGCTTTGCGCGATGTATTAATCGCTGGTGGTTTGGATGCTCCTACGGCAACTATTTTTGGATTGCAATATGGACAATCACGACAGGCTACAGAGGATGATCTTTTGGTGTTGACAAGTGCATCTGTCATTGCCACTTTGAACGAGGATAGGTTTGTCGAGTTAGTAGCTTTGGGGGTTCCTGCTGAAACTGCTGGTCAACTTTCTGTTAATGGTATTACGTATCCATTGGAAGATCAATGGGTTTTATTGCCTTCAGAACAAGAAAGTATTGCTACAGCAATTGCAGCATACAATGCTACAATTAATTCACTTGCCAATGCTAATAATTTGGCCTTTGTAGATGCGAGATCTGAGTTGGCTAGAGTAGCCTCTACAG
This sequence comes from Flavobacteriaceae bacterium, assembly GCA_016763715.1. Next base: position 837 of record JAESTG010000227.1, on the reverse strand, counting down.
GTATTGCCTATAATGGTGGTGTATTGACATCACAGTTTGTTACAGGTGGGGGATTTTCATTAGACGGAGTACACCCTACTCCTAGAGGGTATGCGTTTATTGCTAACTTAGCAATCCAAGAAATAAATACTACCTACGGGGCAAATATCCCAATGGTGGATATAGGAAACTACGCTACAGTTACTTTAGCCAATAACGGTAACTAGGAACTGTAATTAATCATATTTTAATCGCCTCTGGAAACAGAGGCGATTTTTTTTGCCCTTTACTTTTAGTTTCTAGCATGGTTATTAATGAGATGTTATGTCGTATTCTATTTGTTCAGATTCGATTTTACTATCTTTAATAAAAATTCATCCGTATGAAAACTATCTTCAAAATACTTTTAACCGCTGTGGCAGTTCTAATTTTAGCCTATGTTCTTCCTGGGGTCGTAGTGGTAGGTTATTGGGCTGCGGTAATTGTGGCTATTGTTTTGGGTTTGCTTCGTTTGATTGTGAAACCCATTTTGGTTGTGCTTACCTTTCCAATAACAATTGTTACTTTAGGATTGTTTCTGTTGGTAATCAATGCGTTTATAATTATTATGGCCGATTATTTTATTGATGGATTCGCCGTTAAAAATTTCTGGTGGGCATTTATTTTCAGCTTATTACTTTCCTTTCTACAATCTGTTTTTCATTCTATTCTCAAAGAGAAGAAATAAACGACAAGGAGCTATTTGTAAAAGCTTGTTACCTAGTTATAAATGTCGTATTTTTGCCTCCCTAAAAATTAAGAGGTAAATTTTTCAGAAAATGAATATTACAAAAAAAGACATTGATAGCCTGAATGCTG
>JAESTG010000226.1 GCA_016763715.1 Flavobacteriaceae bacterium | reverse complement strand
CTTCTTGTTTGCCATAATATTTTTTACGAAGGTTGACAGCCATTATAAGAGTTTATCAGTTAGATAAATATAATGGAAAAATGTCACTCTACTATGGTTTTGTGACCATAAAAATGAAGATTAATAGCCAATAGAAATTTATGTTTTTAAAATTTGAAATAGGCTAAAATGACAAAGCTAATATATGTTCTATAAATCTTGAATGTCTTTAAGAACCAAAGAAAAGCATTTATTTATTATATTAATATCATTTTCTATGTCATCTCTATGATTGTTTAAATCTATAACATTTTGCTTAGCAGGAATATTTGAAAGTTTTTCTTCTAGAGATTCTAGCTCCGTTTCCAAATTACTGATACAAGCATCATTTATGTCAAATGTTTCAAACATGTTTTTTAAAAAATCAATTGGATGGATAACCTCTTTCATCATTTTTCTTATTGAAGTGGCATCTATATGATTATCATATGCCAGTTTGGTTGAGAATGAATTGAATGCATTCCAAAGAATATCCAACTTGACGAGTAGGAAGGAGTGTCGATTTTGACTTCTATTAATTTTCCTTTGAAGTGTAACTGCTATCCAAACTCCTATTATCAAAGTAATAATACTAATAATGATATTTGGGATGTCTAATTCTTTTTTAATCTCAAAATATGAAAATTGCAGCAAAATGTAGCAAACTAGTACACCAGTAAAGAAGCTTATAATTAACCAAGTTTTATTTTTCCAATTATTCATAAATAGCTTCTTTTATCTTTTGAATATATTTTGGCCATTCCTCTGAGATTATGATAATATTATTCCAAACTACATCAGCGGTATATTTCTCACTTAGTAATCTAAACGATTCATTTAAAAATGAACTTGTATATCCTTCACCACCATCTAAAATTATTTTCAGTTTAACTTCGGCTTGCTGTGCTTCTTCAAATCTAGAATCTAATAATTCCTCAAAAAATTCGAGGCCTGATTTAGGTCCATCATCATAAGTACGAAAACCTGTTGTTGTCGAAAACTCCTCAGGTATGTTTAATATAAGCATAACTCTATTTTTTTAATTCAAAATATGATGGGTTGCAATTTTTATCTATTCGCCAGAAGTAATATGTTCCAGAAAAACTAGTATTTATTTTTTTGGAAATTTTTCTGTCAAAATCTAAGTATACATCATTTGTTATAACTACTAAATTAGTGATAATATTATCATCATACATTTCAAATATTGTAGGCAACCCTTTTCCTCTCCAACTTAAACCTGTTCTTGACTCTATCCCATCTCGAAAAGCAGTTTCGAGTATATCTGCATTGTCGTCAAAATATTTTGACAATTTTCTTAAGACACCTTTTGAATTATTAGTTTTGAGAATACCTGATCCGTTGTCAACAAATGAAAATTTACAGGTATTATCATTCTCTAGATGAGTAATACCCCAATGCCATATTGTAGAATTTGCGTTTTGAAATGCATGGTCACAAGAGTTCCTTACCATTTCACCTAAACCACCATAAAGAGCAGGGCATCTAGCCTTAACTCCCCAAATTGTTTCCATTGCTTTATGAATTTCTGGAACTAAAGTCTTTTGGTGAGTACTGATTTTTCCTGTTGTTAATATTTTGTTATTCGATACTCTGTTTTTTTTTGAAATAGAACCGTTCATGTGTTTGAAAAAGCCAGATCGTTCCAGAATGTCATTTGCTTTGTTATTTTTAGGTTTAGTTCCCTTAAAGAAGATTCTTCGACGCTCTAAATCTGATATAACAGAAAGTAATAAAGCAATCGCTCCTTCATTAATTATTTTAGTGTTCTCTAGTTTTAAGTCAATGTAATATCCCTTATTTGCATATTTTTTTATTTTTTTAATAAATTTTAAGACCTTGTTTGAATCTTCATATTTGAGAGTCAAATTTTCAGGGCCATCAATCTCGTAGAATTGGGGGTTCTGCATTAAATGAAATCTAATTGCAGAAATACCTACCCTAATATTTAAATTTTTTCGTTTTCGTTTTCGACGTTCTTCTTTTAAAGATTTATTTATTAAAAACTTCTTCCTTTCTGGGTTTAATTTTTTCAATTGTAGGTTTTTTTCAATCCGTTACAACATCGATTTTTTATGTTAAATAAATTAAAACCTAATATAGAGAATAGTATTAGAATCATAAAGGGAGAGTTTAAAATATAACAAAATTGAAAAGATACTATACATAAAACTTCAAAGTATAGAATCCAAGACATTGCATTGATGTCTCTTAGCTACAATATAAGACTATAAAGTAGTAAAAAAGGAATCTAGTTAATACTACCGCTTTCTGATAATTTCGATAGATATTCGCAAAAGTTTTTATTGATTAGCACCAAAGCCATTTTCTCTTTCCCATAATAATGCTGCTTCTTTAGTGATAGCTATCCCAATCTGAAGTATATGTCCATTTGACCAATAAAGTCTTGTCCCATTACTTAATGTCCAACTTCCAGAATTTTGATGTTCAGCTTCTCTACGGGCCAGATTATTCGTGATTCCACCATGAACAATTGTGTTGCCTACTTTAAAATAATACTTGTAGTAATTTCTCATAATTAAAAATTTAAATATATTAATTAGTGGTAATTGCTTAATACAATTACAGTGCCAGTAAGATTTTCATGATAAATTAACAATTTTTATGAAAAAATGTCAGGTTTAGGGATTGAAAAGGGTGTCTTGAAATATTATGGCAGTGACGAATCCGTGACCATAAATAAAGGTCTATCTGCTACAATCGACAATGACAAAGCAAAAAAAAAGGATTTACTGTTAAGTAAATCCTTTTTAGTTAATTTTTATCGTAAGTTATTGTTTTACCTTCTCAACAAACAAACCATCCTCAGTTTTAGAAACTTTAGCCAGTCCGTTCTTCGTCAAGCCTTTGATTGTCTTATCCCATTTTTTATTAGATAAACCCGATTGAGATTTTAATTCAATTAATACGATTGTCGGTTTGTCCATTAGAATTCTAAAAACGACCTTCTCATCTTCTGTCAACGCAACTTGCTTTTGCTCGGGTTTCATTTGAGGGAAAAACAACACTTCTTGAATAGACTCATTATTGGTCATAAACATGGTCAGTCGGTCAATTCCAATTCCAATTCCTGAAGTTGGTGGCATTCCGTATTCCAAGGCACGTAAAAAATCTTGATCAATAAACATGGCTTCGTCGTCTCCTTTTTCGGACAATTTTAACTGGTCCTCAAAACGTTCTCGCTGTACAATGGGGTCGTTCAGCTCTGTATAGGCGTTGGCCAGTTCTTTTCCGTTTACCATTAATTCGAAACGCTCGGTCAATCCTTCTTTGGAGCGATGTTGTTTGGTGAGCGGACTCATTTCAACAGGATGATCCATAATAAAAGTTGGCTGAATGTAAAGGTGTTCGCATTTCTCGCCAAAAATTTCATCGATCATTTTCCCAATACCCATGGTTTCGTCAAGTTCCAAACCTAAAGCTATACCTGCTTCGCGAATTTCTTCTTCGCTTTTTTTATATAAATCGTAGCCAGTGTGTTCCTTGATGGCATCTAAAATTCCAATACGGGCGTAGGGCGCTTTATAGTCTATTAGATGTTCGCCAAATTGGGCAGTCGTGGTTCCGTGTAATTCCATGGCTACTTTTTCCAATAGCTTTTCGGTGGTGTCCATCATCCAGTTATAATCCTTGTAGGCTGCATACATTTCCATTACCGTAAATTCGGGATTGTGTGTGCGGTCCATACCTTCATTTCTGAAGTCTTTTGAAAATTCATAGACTCCATCAAAACCACCAACAATCAATCTTTTTAAATACAATTCGTTGGCGATGCGCAAGTACAATGGCATGTTTAATGCGTTATGATGCGTCACAAAAGGGCGTGCTGCCGCTCCTCCTGGAATGGGTTGTAGAATAGGTGTTTCCACTTCCAAAAACCCCATGTCGTTGTAAAAACTACGAATGGTATTGGTAATCTTTGTTCGTTTAATGAACGTATCTTTTACCTTCGGGTTCACTACCAAATCCACATACCGCTGTCGGTAACGTAGCTCTGGATCGTTAAATTCGTCGAACACATTTCCATCAGCATCGGTCTTTGGTAACGGGAGTGGTTTTAAGGTTTTAGCCAGTAATACAAATTTTTTGACCAATACGGTTTTTTCCCCTACTTGGGTTACGAATAATTCGCCTTCAACACCAATGAAATCACCTAAATCAATGAGCTTTTTAAATATTTCGTTGTAGAGTGATTTGTCTTCACCCGGACACATTTCGTCACGGTTAAAGTACACTTGTATGCGTCCTTCGCTGTCTTGCAATTCGCCAAAAGCCGCTTTTCCTTGCACCTTCTTTCGCATCAATCTTCCAGCAATAACTACTTTTTTTCCTTCGGAAAAATCCTGTTTAATGCCAGCCGAGGTGTGATCCACTGGATAGAGTTCTGGTGGGTATGGGTCGATGCCCAAATTGCGTAATTGGGTAAGCTTTTCTCTTCGTACGAGTTCCTGTTCAGAAAGTTGCATAAATTGTGTTTAAATTTTACCGCACTCCAAAGCAATACTTTGAAGTTCGGGGGCAAAGATAAATACAATCGGTGGGTTTATCAATTACCTAAAGGCTTTTTGTGGACACCTTGCTTTTGCCTCTCAAGTGTTTGAGTTATTTCTCTTCTTTCAGGGATGCAATACCGTTTTTGGCTCGTTTGTTTTCTGGATCTATAGCCAGTGCTTTTTCATAGTTTTCAAGTGCTTCGGTGTTGTTGTTTGTCATGGCTAGTTTGTTGCCCAAACTTGCATAAGTGCCAGCTTCTTCAGGAAAAAGAATGGTGTTTAGGCGTGCTGCGATGATGGATTCTTCTTTTTTGTGAGCAGAAAACAGTACACTCGCATAGGTGTTTAGTTCTCGAGCTCCTTTTACTTCACCTTTCAGTTTTGGTATAAGACGTCTTTGTTTTTTGTTGAAAGATTTGGTGTCCAACTCTGTGAGTAATTCGTTTACTAAAGTCACTCCATGATAGTTGGAGGTATAATTTTTCTGAATGATATTGACCAAGTCTTCTTCCAAACTAGTTACGGGTGATTCCACAATTCGATTCACCTCTTTTCCATTTTTATAGATAATAAAAGTAGGCACGCGATGAATATTGAGCCCTTCATGTTCCCCTCCAGGGCTTTGTTTCATAGCTTGTCGATCTCTACTTACTGCGACCATAGTTAACCGTTCTAAAGGAAAATTGGCTTCGTCTAATATTTTGTAAAACCTAGGAG
>JAESTG010000054.1 GCA_016763715.1 Flavobacteriaceae bacterium | reverse complement strand
TTGTTTTTCTTGCCATTGGTCTTCGTACTATACTGGTTCGTGACCAAGAAAAAATTAAAAGTTCAAAATGTCTTGGTTTTGGTGAGCAGCTATCTATTTTATGGCTGGTGGGATGTCCGATTTCTATTGCTCATCGCAGTAAGCACATTAATAGATTACAGCATTGGAAGACGGCTCTCTATCGCAGTTAAACCGTCCCAAAGAAAATTACTTTTGTGGCTGAGCATTATTGCTAATATTGGAATTTTAGGATACTTTAAGTACGCCAATTTCTTTATTGAAAACTTCATTGAAGCATTTTCCACATTTGGATTGGAGCTTCATGCCTCCTCACTTCAAATCATTTTACCCGTAGGAATCAGCTTTTATACGTTCCAGACACTTAGTTATACTATAGACGTCTATAGAAAGAAACTAGAGCCAACCAAAGATTTTATTGCCTTTGCGGCCTTTGTTAGTTTCTTTCCTCAGTTGGTAGCAGGCCCCATTGAAAGAGCAACTCACCTGCTTCCTCAGTTTTACAAAAACAGAATTTTTAAATACGACCAGGCAGTAAACGGTATGCGTCAAATACTATGGGGCTTTTTTAAAAAGTTGGTCATCGCAGATAATTGTGCGAAATATGCCAATATTATTTTTGATAATTCCCAAGAACAGAATGGTAGCACATTAGCCATAGGAGCCGTGTTATTTGCCTTTCAAATTTATGGGGACTTTTCTGGTTATAGTGATATTGCAATTGGTACTTCAAGATTATTTGGTTTCGATTTAAAACAAAACTTTGCCCATCCATATTTTTCGAGAGACATTGCAGAATTCTGGAGGAGATGGCATATCTCACTTTCTACCTGGTTTAGAGACTATGTTTACATTCCCTTAGGAGGAAGCAAAGTGGGGAAAGCAAAAACCATTCGAAACGTTTTCATCATCTTTTTGGTAAGTGGCTTTTGGCACGGTGCTAATTGGACATTTATCGTCTGGGGGGGATTGCATGCCTTATTTTTTATTCCGCTACTCTTATTTCAGAAAAATAGAGCTCATCTAGGAGTTGTGGCTGAGCACAGTTGGTTACCAACAGCGAAAGAGGCCTTATCCATTGCCCTAACTTTTGGATTAACCGTTTTGGCGTGGATATTTTTTCGTGCAGAATCTATGACACAGGCAATCGATATTCTAAATCAGATTTTCTCTGCTAGCATTTTTGAAGCACCTATGGTTTTACCAACTAAAGTTTTAATTTATATCGTTCTTTTTATGGGGGTAGAATGGATGGGAAGAAAAAACCAATATGCTATTGAAAATCTATCTTTTCTGAATAGACCCTTGCGGTGGGCATTTTATATAGGCATATTACTAACTATCTATTTCTTAGGAAGATTCTCTCAGGAAATTGAATTTATATATTTTCAGTTTTAAAGATGAATCGATTTTTAAAAAATAGTCTTCATTTCGGTGTGTATTTACTACTCATCAGCCTAGCTTGTTTTACAGTTATTAAGACCACTTATTATGACAAATACACTCTGTTTGACAGCTCATTTAACACCTATTTATTTGCCGATTCACACGGAGATCAACTCGATACTATAATGGAAACTTATGGAATCTTTAATTTTTCCGACCCTAGTGATTCTTACGAAGACATGTTGCGAAAAATTAAGTACACTGTAGCTAATTCCGAAGTAATAAAAATAATCATTTCAGTAGACTTACATAACTTATCTACATATCGAGAGGAGAACAACAACCTAGATCGGTCTTCCATTTATGCCAACAAAGATGATTATGATAGCACTTACGACCAATTCTTACAACAATATTTTAGACGATATGTGCCATTATTGCACGGAAAAAGTAGAGACGCTTTGTTAATGCATATCAAAAGTTTAATTCCAAAACCATTTACACCAAAGCTAGCATGGAACGAAAAATCTAACATAAAAAGAACATCCCAAGCCAAACAAAGAACAGATATTCATTTTGATGCTTCGGAACGATCTGAAAAAATGGAAAATCTATTGTTGGAGATTATCACCATTTGCCAAGAAAATAGTATTGAATTACAAGGAATTAAATTCCCATTAACGACAGAATATCGTATGCAAATAAAAGGAAGAGGCTATGTCGCGGAAGATATTTTGAAAACACACTCTTATAATGTAGTCGATTATACCAAATATTTTGATGGACACAGTGAATATTTTAGAGACCAAGATCATGTAAATACCATGGGAGCATTGATACTTGCTTCAGAATTAAAAAAACAACGATATACCCCTTAGGAAATCCGCAGTCCGTTATCCACTTTTATATTTGGTTCCAAGAGCGTCACATCTTTTCCGTTCACTGCTCCTAACACTAGACATTCACTCATAAAAGGCCCTATTTGTTTCTTCGGAAAATTAATCACCGCAACCACTTGTTTTCCTAAAAGCAGCTCAGGAGTATATTGGGTAGTTATCTGTGCAGAGGTCTTTTTAATACCTATTTCACTTCCAAAATCGATTCGTAATTGATAGGCTGGATTCCTAGCTTCAGGGAATTCACAAGCCTCAATCACAGTACCAACTCGCATTTCAACTTTTTCAAAATCGTTCCAAGAAATTTCCATTATCTAAATTTTGTAACCAAGATACTAAAATTGCGACCTATGTTGTATCTTAGTAATCGGACATTTTTCAAAAAAATAGTATGGCACTTACCCCTTCAAATATGCTTCCCTTGGGAACCAAAGCTCCGGATTTTACATTGATGGATACAATTACCAAAAACCCTATGTCTTTATCTGAGTTGCGAGGTGAAAAAGCACGGTCATTATGTTTATTTGTAACCACTGTCCATTTGTAATTCATGTAAATGAAGAGATTGTACGTGTGGCCAATGATTATAGGGTTACAGGGTTTGGTTTTGTCGCCATTAGCAGTAATAATGTTGAAACCCATCCCCAAGACAGTCCAGAAAAAATGTGGGAAAATGCGAGAACCAATCACTACTCTTTTCCTTATTTATACGATGAAGCTCAAGAAGTGGCAAAAGCCTATGATGCTGCCTGCACACCTGATTTCTATGTTTTTGATGCTGAAATGACTTTGGTGTACCGCGGACAATTAGACAATTCACGTCCAGGAAATGGAATACCATCCAACGGTCGTGATTTGCGTGAGGCTTTAGATAATATCCTGAATAACAATACCCAACGCAAAGATCAAAAGCCAAGCATTGGTTGCAACATCAAATGGAAATAGTCACATTCATTATTGAAACAGTATTAAATTAAGGACATAGTTTCTCATAATTTACTCATCCCCAACCCCATTTGTTTCTCACAATTATTTTACAAAGTATGTTTCCGTCGTAGTTTTGAAGAACCTTATACCTACGCAATGAAAATAGCATCTTTAATCCTCGTCTTTTTTTCTATTTCCCTAAGTTCTTTTGCGCAACACACCTTCTCTATTGTAGCTGTAGATTCAGTCACCGGAGAAATTGGCAGTGCTGGTGCTACCTGTATTAGTGCAGAAGACGGTGCTTTAGCCATTAGTGATATTGTACTTGGTGTGGGCGCAGTACATACTCAAGCTTGGTGGGTTCCCACCAATCAAAATAATGCACGTACCCGTATGGAGGTTGGTGATTCTCCACAACAGATTATTGATTGGTTAGTAACCAACGATTCTGGAAATAATCCAAACCTCAGGCAATATGGAGTGGTAGACCTCAACAATGGAACCCCTAGAAGTGCAGCTTACACTGGTACCAGTACCGATGATGTAAAACTCCATGTTACTGGACCTAACTATTCTATACAAGGAAATATTTTGATTTCCGCAGATGTCATCAACGACATGGAGACTGCCTTTCTCAATACCAATGGAACATTAGCAGACAAATTAATGGCTGCCTTACAAGGAGCGAAAAGACCAGGGGCAGATTCCAGATGTTTGGATTTTGGAATTAGCAGTGCCTCCGCTTTTTTAAGAGTTGCAGACCCAAGTGATACCGATAGCTCCTATGGAAACTTATCTCTAGACCTCAATGTCTGGATTAATGGAACTGTTTTTGAACCTATTGACGCGCTACAAGATGCTTATGATAACTTTCTAAGCATTAACGACCAAGGATTAACCAAAAATAAAATAGTTATTGCTCCCAACCCTGCTACTAATGAAGTAACAATAAGAAGCACTACACAAATGATTACAGGGTTTGAACTAGTGGATATTTCTGGGAAAATAATATTACAACGAAACATTGCCTCACCACAAAACAACATTTATTTTGAGGTGGCCACCTATCCAAAGGGGCTATACTTTATTAA
>JAESTG010000225.1 GCA_016763715.1 Flavobacteriaceae bacterium | reverse complement strand
CACTCTTTTTTAAAATTTATAAGAAATTTACTTTTAATTTGCTACTACTCGGGTTTCTGTATTTGTCCAAGTTTTAACTTCAGCAATCTTTGAACTGGTATAAGTTACTTCCTTCATCGTACTTCCATCGTAAAATAACCATGTACCAATCTTTTCTCCATTTTCATAGGATGCGACAGCTGTTTTATTTCCTTGGACATCATAACTAATCCATTTACCATGTAATTTATTGTCTTGGGTATAAAAACCTGTTTGAGCTACAGCTCCATTATCATGATATAAAGTAGCTTCAATAACATCCCCATTGAACACGTAACTATTCTTTTTACTACATTCTTGGGCAAATACCATGTTTGCAGCAAAGAACATAACTAATAATAACATTGTCTTTTTCATATTTTGAATTCTTTAAATTATTATACTCAAAGTTATGACTTTGATAACAATTACGAAAACATTTGGTAACATTAAATTTACATTGAAATTATAACAATCTAATTATTAATCAATTATACATAAAGATTTAACATTGGAAATTAAAAATATTTTCTTTGACCTTAATAATTTATTAATAATAAGGTTACAAAAAAGGTACAGTTATGCTTTTCCTTTGCAAATGTCTTAAGACAGAAAAACACTAAAAATCAATTAGTTTTTGTCAACTAGATTTAATTAAGTGTATGGGTTACCTTGGCCAGGTAGCCCTTTTTCTATGTTAAAAAATGGTGCTTTCTACGCTAAAGTTAAACATTAGGTAACATTAAATTAATATTGAATTTGGTTCTTTGTAGCGACAAAAACTAGAATTGATTTTTAATGAAATTACATTACCTACTTATTGTAGCATTGTTATCTTTTACATATGCTGCTGAAGCACAAGAAATTAGCGACGCCAAGTTTGGCAAAGGATTAATTAATTTCACGGCTAAAGACAGCTCATTCAGCGTGAAATTTGCTCCACGTATTCAAGGGCGATATATCATCAATTGGGATCATGACGGTGACAATTATGGGAGCGGAGCGCAAAATTTTTTAATCAGAAGAGCCCGTTTGAAATTTAGCGGCTTCGCTTATTCTCCAAAATTAAAGTACAAAATTGAATTAGGATTATCCAATCGAGACATCTCTGGAGCCAATCAATTCAATAGAGATACACCTCGTTACATTTTAGATGCGGTGATCATGTGGAACTTTTACAAAAACTTCGAACTTTGGGCAGGACAAACTAAATTGCCTGGAAACTTAGAAAGAGTGGTTTCTTCTGCCAACCTTCAATTAATTGATCGTTCTTTATTAAATAGCCGATTCAATATTGACCGAGATTTAGGTATTCAGATACGTCACCATACTGACCTAGGTAGTGGCTTTATCATGCGTGAAAAAATAGCAATTTCTCAAGGGGAAGGAAGAAATGTTACAGAAGGAAACATAGGTGGTCTTCAGTATACTGGACGCTTAGAATTTTTGCCCTTCGGAGAGTTTGCTTCCAAAGGGGATTATAGCCAAGGTGATCTTAAACGTGAAGCTACCCCAAAATTAATGACTGGTATTACATACAATTTTAATCAGGATGCTGTCAAGACTCGAAGCAACTTAGGATCGTATATGTTTAGGGAAGATGGTTCTCTTTATCAAACAGATATTACCACATTATTCATAGATACAATGTTCAAATACAACGGTTTTTCATTCAGGGGAGAATATGCCATGAGAGATACTGCAGATGCTGTTGCATTGGAAGCAGATGGAGTTACTGAAACTGGTGATATTGTAGCAATAGGAAATGCTTTTAACGCTCAAATAAGTTATTTATTCAAAAGCAATTACGAAATAACGGGGCGATTCACGACCCTTGACTTTGACGACATTACTGGAAGATTACCGCAAGAACAATATACACTTGGAGCATCAAGATATGTGGTAGGACACAAATTGAAAATACAAGCTGATATTAGCTACAGCACCCTTGATGGAAATGAAGACAACATCATGTTTAGAACTGGTTTTGACTTGCATTTTTAAAGAAAAAAGAGATAACAATTTGGTAACAAATGAGCACATTTAAAATGTGACATTTGCACCATGAAAATTCAATTTATAATGGAAAATATTTATTTATTAATGCTCGTTGCGCTAGTAATTCTAGCAGTTGCAGATATTGTTGTAGGGGTAAGTAACGATGCTATTAACTTTTTAAATTCCGCTATCGGATCCAAAGCGCTTTCCATGCGTACAATTATGGTTATTGCTAGTTTAGGGATTTTTATTGGGGCCGTCTATTCCAGTGGACTCATGGAAGTGGCCCGAAAAGGAATTTTTGTGCCAGGTGAATTCTATTTCGATGAAATCATGATTATTTTCATGGCAGTAATGATTACGGACATACTCCTGTTGGATTTCTTTAATACCATTGGACTTCCTACCTCAACCACTGTATCCATAGTTTTTAACTTATTAGGTGCCGCCATAGTAATGTCTTTGATTAAAATTAGTGGTTCCGACACACAAACGATTGCAGACTTAGGAAATTATATAAATACTAAGAAAGCAATTGAAATTATAAGTGGTATTCTTCTTTCGGTGGTAATTGCCTTTAGCGTAGGTGCCTTTGTTCAATGGATATCAAGAATGATTTTCACCTTTCAGTATGAAAAGAAAATAAAAAACTTTGGTGCTATCTTCGGAGGGATTGCTCTAACTGCAATCCTATATTTCATTTTTATGAAAGGGTTGAAAGGAACTCCTTATTATAAGAACATGAAAGGTGTGGTTGAAGGGAATGAGATTTCTATTATCGCAGGAGGGCTTGTAGTATTTACCTTACTATCACATCTATTTCAAAAAATAACTAAAAAAAGCATCCTACTTGTAGTCATTGGTGTTGGTACTTTTGGGTTGGCGTTGGCTTTCTCTGGAAACGACCTTGTCAATTTTATTGGAGTCCCAATGGCCGCATACCACTCTTATGAAGCATGGTCTGTATCTGGTGTAGAAGCCTCTCTTTTCTCAATGGACATATTAGAGAAAAAAATGCCCGCAGAGCCTATCTTACTTTTCATTGCGGGAGGTATCATGGTTCTGACCTTATGGTTTTCTAAAAAGGCAAAAACGGTTGCTGAAACTGAACTAAGCTTATCTCGTCAAGGTGAAACTCATGAAAAATTTCAACCCAATATGCTTTCCCGAGCGGTGGTTAAAGGTTCTTCATGGTTGTCACAAGGGCTTAGTTACATTATCCCTAAATCGACTCAAGAAAAAATCGGAATTAGTTTTCAAAAACCAGATGTCGCTTTACTAACCAAGGATGAAAGTATTAATGCTCCAGCTTTCGATATGATTAGAGCTTCTGTCAACCTTATGGTGGCAGGTGTATTAATTTCTATCGCTACTTCTATGAAATTACCATTGTCAACTACATATGTAACTTTCATGGTAGCTATGGGTACTTCCTTAGCAGATAAAGCATGGGGCAGAGAAAGTGCCGTATATAGAGTTGCAGGAGTGTTAAACGTAATTGGCGGATGGTTTGGCACCGCCTTTGGAGCCCTTGTTGCTGCAGGTACAGTTACTTTCTTAATCAACTTGAATAAAGAAGTAATGATTCCTATTCTATTGTTGATTACCGTAGCTTTATTAGTAAGAAACTATTTATCACATAAAAAGAAAAGTAATAGCACGGTAGATCCAAAAAGTTTAAAAAAGTCAGAAAGTAGTACGGTTCAAGGAATTATTTCTGAAAGTGCGGATAATATTTCAAAGGTAATTGCACGAACCAATAAAATTTATAGCAATGTGTTAAAAGGTCTTGCTAAGGAGGACAGCAAGGCGCTCAAGAACAGTCGAAAAGGAGTTGAAAAACTGGATACCGAGATTGAAGATCTTAGAGATAACATTTTCTACCTTATCAAGAATCTTGACGAAACCAGTGTTCGCGGAAGTAGCTTCTATATCACCATTCTTGCCTATTTGACAGATATCGCTCAATCGCTCGACTTTATCTCCAAAAAGAGTTATAAGCACGTGAATAACAACCATAAAAGGTTGAAATTCAAACAAATTAAAGAGCTGCAAGAGATTGATAATACTTTAGAAGCATTATTGAATGAAATCCTAGATGTATTCGATAGTAGAAAGTTTGAAAGAATAAGCTATATAATTGCTCGTAAAGAAGATATTCTTAACAGCATATCGGCCAAGATTCAGACGCAAATTGAGCGTACCCGAACGGAAGAATCCAGTCCTAAAAACACTTCTTTATATTTCAATATCCTATTAGAAACCAAAGATTT
>JAESTG010000224.1 GCA_016763715.1 Flavobacteriaceae bacterium | reverse complement strand
TAGTAATGCCTTTAACTACTTTTCGTCCTTTATAAGATTTTATAAGATTTTCGGCTTTTAATTTCATGGGATAAATCTATGGTAATAGTACAATAAATGTAGGGATTCCTTTCTTAATGAAAAATTAAACTTGTGCTTCTAATGCCTCCCAATATTCATAGGCATGGCGTAAATGTGGGATGACAATAGTACCTCCAATGAGCAGTGAGACACTCATAGCTTCTACAACTTCCTCTTTTGAGAACCCCAATTTATGACATTCTTCCAAGTGATACCGCACACAATCGTCACAACGTAATACCAACGAGTTCCCTAAACCAAGTAGTTCTTTAGTTTTTTTTGGGAGCGCTCCTTCAGAAAATGCATTAGTATCTAGATTGAAAATACGTTTGACAATCTTATTATTATCTGCCAACACTTTTTCGTTCATTTTTGCCCTGTAGGCATTGAATTCATCAACTATATTTGGCATTTTTGGCTGCTTTTTTCTTTTCTTTTTTAATAATTCCTCTTGAAATAAAAATACTAACCTCATATAGTATTACTATTGGAATAGATACAATAATTTGACTTGCAATATCTGGAGGTGTAATAATAGCAGAAACTATCAAAACAATTACTATTGCGAACCTGCGATATTTTTTCAAGAATTCAGGTGTAACTAAACCGATTTTGGTTAAAAAGTAAATGATAATTGGTAGTTCGAAAATAACCCCACCCGAGAGGGCACAGGCTCGAACCAATCCTATATAACTTTCAATATCAAATTCATTTAGTACTTGAGCACTTACCTGATATGTTCCTAAAAAATTTATTGAAAGTGGAGTGACCACATAGTACCCAAAAAGCACACCCATAAAAAATAATAAGGAAGCAACAAAAATAAATCCTCTAGCCGATTTACGTTCTTTTTTATGTAATCCAGGGCTTATAAACTGCCAAAATTGAAACAGAACATAAGGGAAGGCAACAATAAACCCAGCTGTAATTGATGTCCAAATGTGAACTGAAAATTGTCCAGCCATTTTTCTACTTTGAATGGCGAAGGGTAATTCGGTAAAACAAAAACTATCCAGCCCTAACATTTGAGCCGATTTACACAACAATCGATAGGTAGGGAAATCTGCACTTTTAGGGCCTAAAATGAGTACATCAAAAACAAAACTTTTGAAAATAAATGCTACAGTTCCAAGAAGGACAATTGCAATGGTCGATTTTATTAAATGCCAGCGCAATTCTTCCAAATGATCTAGGAATGACATTTCTTTTTCTTTGGTTTTGGTTTTGGTTTTGGTCTCCATTAAATGATTCCTTCTTTGCTTAAATTGTGAATGTGAACCACCCCAGAGTATTTGCCGTCTTTTTCAGCTAAAATTTGAGTAATTCCATGTTTATCCATCATTTCCATAGCCTCAACAGCCATAGCGTCATTGTCAATATTTTTTGGGTGATGAGTCATAATGTCTTTGGCTGTAAGCCCCGCAATATTATCAACCTTGGTAAGCATCCGTCTTAAATCTCCATCGGTAATAATACCTACAATAACATCATTTTCTACCACAGCGGTTACACCCAATAGTTTTTCAGATATTTCAACAATCACATCTTTAATTCCTGTGTTCATTGAAACTTGAGGTGTTTCATTGAGAGAGGTTAAGTCACTTACACGCAAGTATAATTTTTTACCCAAGGATCCTCCAGGATGAAATTTAGCAAAATCACGACTGCAAAAACCTCGCAATTCCAATAAAGACATTGCTAGTGCATCTCCCATAACAAGTTGTGCCGTAGTACTAGTGGTGGGAGCTAAATTATTTGGACACGCCTCTTTTTCAACATAGGCATGTAGTACATAATCACTTTGCTGTCCCAAGAACGACTCACGGTTAGAGGTAAGTCCCATTAATTTATTGCCGCAGGCTTTAATTAAAGGAACTAGCACCTTTATTTCTGGTGTATTTCCACTTTTCGAAATACATATTACAGTATCATTTTCTTGGATAATTCCTAGGTCGCCATGAATGGCATCTGCAGCGTGCATAAAAATGGAAGGAGTTCCCGTTGAATTGAGAGTGGCTACTATTTTTGTAGCAATATTGGCACTTTTACCAATGCCAGTTACAATCACTCTACCTTCAGATTTATATATATAATTAACAGCTTCTGCAAATTCATTTCCAATCAAACTTGATAAATGCAAAATCGCTTTTCCCTCCGTTTCTATCGTCTTTTTGGCAACAGCAATAATTTTTTGGTGCATATTTATAATTTTACACTTTTATTAATTTGTAACTCTTTCAGAAATTAGTATATTTAATTATGCAAAGGCAGTATTACTGCATTAGCTCCCCGATTACCTGACTATAAGATACAACTAAGCCAAATAGGTTGCTAAATTACAATTGTTCTCTAGTTTTTACAATTTTAATTTTAATACCAATAAAGAAATAAATCACTAATAAAGTGGGCGAAATAGATTTATATGCATCCCTGAAAAAGTTTTTTGGGTTTACGAAATTTAAAGGACTTCAGGAAGAGGTCATTAGAAGCATTCTTAAGAATGAAAACACCTTTGTTATCATGCCTACGGGCGGAGGGAAATCCCTTTGTTATCAACTTCCGGCGTTAATTAATGAAGGAACTGCTATTGTAGTTTCCCCTTTAATTGCTTTAATGAAGAACCAAGTGGATTCTTTACGAAGCCTTTCTTCTGAAATTGGAATTGCACATGTCTTGAATTCTTCGTTGAATAAAACGGAAGTGAAACAAGTAAAAAGTGACATTACTGCTGGAATTACTAAATTATTATATGTAGCGCCAGAGTCCCTTACAAAAGAAGAGAATATTGCTTTTCTTAATTCAGTAACGGTTTCGTTTGTCGCTATCGATGAAGCACATTGTATTAGTGAATGGGGGCATGATTTTCGGCCAGAATATCGAAACCTTCGAAAAATTATTCAGCGCATAGGCGATAATATTCCAATTATTGGTTTGACAGCTACAGCGACTCCCAAGGTGCAAGAAGATATTTTGAAGAATTTAGGGATTCAACATGCAAACACCTTTAAAGCATCATTCAATAGACCTACTTATATTATGAAATAAGACCTAAAACAAAAAATGTTGACGCAGATATAACTCGTTTTGTTAAGCAAAATGAGGGAAAGAGTGGAATTA
The DNA here is from genome assembly GCA_016763715.1 of Flavobacteriaceae bacterium. Next base: position 1,147 of record JAESTG010000224.1, on the reverse strand, counting down.
TCTATTGTTTAAGTCGAGAGCGAGTTGAAGAATTAGCTCAAATCTTACAAGTGAATGGGATTAAGGCAGTTCCGTATCATGCTGGTCTTGATGCTAAAACCAGAGTAAGACATCAAGATATGTTTTTAATGGAAGATGCTGATGTTGTAGTTGCTACAATAGCGTTCGGAATGGGGATAGACAAACCTGATGTTCGCTTTGTAATTCATAATGATATTCCTAAAAGTATTGAGAGCTATTACCAAGAAACAGGCAGAGGTGGAAGAGATGGTGGAGAAGGACATTGCTTAGCCTACTATAGTTATAAAGACATTGAAAAACTTGAAAAATTCATGAGCGGTAAGCCCGTTGCCGAGCAGGAGATAGGGCATGCATTATTACAAGAAGTAGTTGCATTTGCTGAAACCTCAATGTCTAGACGAAAGTTTATCCTCCACTATTTTGGAGAAGAATTTGATAATGAAACAGGAGAAGGTGGAGAAATGGATGACAATATGCGCCATCCCAAAAAGAAACATGAAGCCAAGGAAGAGGTAGAGTTGTTACTTTCTGTAATTCAGAAAACAAACCAACAGTATAAGTCTAAAGAAGTAGTGAATGTTTTGGTAGGTCACGTAAATGCCTTGATAAAATCACATAGAACAGATACGCAAGATTTCTTCGGAATAGGGAATGCTAGGGAGTACGAATATTGGATGGCATTGCTACGTCAAGTTTTGGTTGCTAGATTTCTTAGGAAGGATATTGAAACATACGGAGTCATAAAATTAACTGAAGAGGGTAGAGCATATTTGTCCAATCCAGTATCATTTATGATGACTGAAGACCATAGCTTTAAAGAAGCCAATGACGATATGGTTGTCACTAACCAAAAAGGGAATGGAAATGCGGCAGATCAAAATCTTTTCATATTGCTAAAGGCAGAGCGAAAGAATGTTGCCGATAAATTAAAATTGCCACCTTTTGTGATTTTTCAAGATCCTTCTTTAGAAGATATGGCGCTCAAGTACCCTATTACCATTGAAGAACTTTCTAATGTACATGGTGTGGGAGAGGGAAAGGCAAGAAAGTATGGAGGTACTTTTGTGAGCCTAATCCAAAGCTATGTAGAAGAAAATGATGTCCTTCGTCCAGATGATTTTATCGT
>JAESTG010000223.1 GCA_016763715.1 Flavobacteriaceae bacterium | reverse complement strand
CCATTAGTACCTTGGGCTACTTGCGATCAAGAGAAAGACAGCTATGAATTGTTGGTTTCCAATGCTAGAAAAGCAATAATGGACGGTGTGTATTCTAAAATAGTTACATCAAGACGGAAATCTATTAAATTGGCTAACTTTAATTTCTCAGTACTTATTCCAAGGTTATTTGGGCTGTACCCTAACGCTTTTCGATATGTCTGGTTTCATCCTGTAAGTGGCTTATGGTGTGGAGCTACACCCGAATTATTGGTGAAAATAAAAGGAAATGAATTCAATACGATGGCGTTGGCTGGAACCAATAAGTATGATGAGAATAAGGAACCAAAATGGACCTCAAAAGAGATTGATGAGCAAAGATTGGTAGTAGACGCTATTACCAATAAGCTGGAATGCGCTGCTTCGGTAGTTCGGGTTTCGAGTATAAGAAATCATAGAGCAGGCTCTTTAGTGCATCTTCGAACCGATTTTAATGGGATATTTAAAAAACGAGAAAATAATTTATCCATTTTGGTGAAATCGCTACACCCTACACCTGCTGTTTGCGGTACACCAGAGAAGTTGGCCAAACAATTTATTCTTCGGAATGAAAACTACAATCGTTCCTATTATACAGGTTTTCTAGGCCCTATTGATGCTACAACTAATAGTGCAAAACTATTTGTGAATCTGCGTTGTATGCAAATTGATCAAGAAGGCGCCAATTTGTATGTAGGCGGTGGAATAACCCTAGATTCTAAACCAGAGGCCGAATGGGAGGAAACAGAGAATAAACTGCAAACCATGTTGCGGGTGATTGCTCCTATGCTTTAAAATCACAATTGACTTTGTACCTTTACCCCGATGAAATATTCACAGAAAATTCTTTCACAAACAGTCACTCAATTATGTTTGGCCAAGGGCATCAATCACATTGTTATTTCACCAGGTTCTCGGAATGCTCCGCTAATACTTGGTTTCACGGAAGATAAATCTTTTAAAACTTTTAGTATAGTAGATGAACGTTGTGCCGCCTTTTTTGCTTTGGGAATAGCACAACAAGAAAAGAAACCAGTAGCCTTAGTTTGTTCATCAGGATCAGCATTACTCAACTATTATCCCGCTATTGCAGAAGCATTTTATAGTGATATTCCGTTAGTTGTTATTTCGGCAGATAGGCCAGCACATTTGATTGATGTTGGAGATGGTCAAACCATACGGCAAGAGGAAGTTTATACAAATCATATATTGTACAGCGCTAATTGTAGAGATGGGGCAATGCATCAGGAGTTTAATGAGCTAGAAATTAACACAGCACTTAATAAAGCTTTGACAGACAATGGTCCAGTTCATATAAATGTTCCATTTTCTGAACCTCTTTATGGGTTTGTTGATAAACTAACAGTAAGCCCTAAAAATATACCTCCTTCAATAGAACTAGCTACTTTTGACACAGAATTAGATTCTTTTATAAGTAACTGGAACGCCGCAAAACGTAAAATGATTCTTGTTGGAGTGTTGACGCCTAATAGTATTGAACAAGAATATTTGAATATGTTGGGTGAAGATGAAAGTGTTATTGTATTGACTGAAACAACATCCAATTTACATCACCCAAATTTTTTCCCAGCTATAGATCAGTTGATTGCCCCTCTAGAAAATAATCAGTTCTCAGACTTACAGCCTGACCTGTTGCTCACCTTTGGAGGCATGGTGGTTTCCAAAAAGATCAAAGCATTTTTACGTACAAATACTCCAAAAACGCATTACCATATTGATGCTAAAGGAGCGATGGATACCTTCTTTGTTTTAACGCATCATTTTGCAATAAATTTTAATACATTTTTTAAGTCATATTTGGTTGATAGTAAGACAATTAATAGTAATTATCGAAATAATTGGTTGAGCATTAAAAATACTCGATTAGAGTTACATAAATCCTATGTAAATAGTATAGCGTACAGCGATTTTAAAGTCTTTTCTTTATTGTTCAAACATATTCCGGGGAATGCTCAGTTACAGTTGGCAAATAGTACTACTGTTCGGTATGCTCAATTATTCAGTTTAAATGAAAGTTTAGAGGTATTTTGTAACAGAGGAACTAGTGGAATTGATGGGAGCACAAGTACAGCGATTGGTGCTTCATACGCTTCAACTTTACCAACAGTGCTAATTACGGGAGATCTTAGCTTCTTTTACGATAGTAATGCACTATGGAATCAATATATTCCGAAGAACTTCAGAATCATCATTGTTAATAATGGAGGAGGAGGGATTTTTAGAATATTACCAGGGAAGAATGACACGGATAATTTTTCCACCTATTTTGAAACAAAACATAACCTAACAGCAGAACCACTCGCCAAGTTATATGGTTTTGAATATCAAACTGCCAATAATGAGGCGTCGTTAGAAACAGCTCTTGAACTGTTCTTCAAAGCTTCGGAATTACCTAAAATCTTGGAAGTTTTTACTCCTTCGGAAGTTAATGATCAAGTTTTATTGGATTATTTCAACTTTATAAAATAGAGCTACTGTTTTCTACTCATTTATAATTTAAAGTAATAGGGTTCTATCTTTCCAAGGGAGGTTGTACCTTTGCCAACATTATGTTACAATTAGGAAAATTTCAAGAACTTACCATACTTAGGGAAACAGATCCCGGCCTATTTTTGGGTGATGATGAAGAAAACGAAGTGTTGCTTCCGCATCGTTATAAACCTGAAGATTATGCTATAGGTGATACTATTAATGTCTTTTTATATCTAGATAATGAAGAAAGACCCATCGCTACCACCGACGAGCCTTTTATTAGTCTAAATGAGTTTGCATACCTTCAGTGTAGTGCGGTGACCAAATATGGAGCATTTATGGATTGGGGGTTGGTAAAAGAACTGTTTGTGCCTTTTAAGGAGCAAGCAAGACCAATGACTAAAGGCAATTGGTATATTGTTCACTTATATTTAGATGATCAAACCAACCGACTTGTTGGTTCTAGTAAAACCAATAAGTTTTTAAGTAATAATACAATCACAGTAGCAAAATATGATGAGGTTTCCATCATGGTAACCCACATTACTGAACGTGGCGCTAATGCGATTATTAACGGAAAGTATAAAGGGCTTATTTATTTAGAAGATATTTTTGAAGACATTCGAACTGGAGATAAACTAAAAGCGTTTGTCAAAAAAGTACGTGAGGATAATAAAATTGATTTGGTACTTCAGGTTGAGGGATATAAGAGTATTGAGCCAAATGCCAATTATCTAATGGAAGAATTAAAAGCTGCAGGTGGATTTCTTCCTTTCCATGATAAGACTGACCCTGAAATCATTAAAAATGAATTAGGACTCAGTAAAAAAAGCTTCAAGAAAGCTGTTGGGAGTTTGTACAAAGACAAACAAATTACAATTAAGCCAGACGGTATCGAGTTATTTTAGTACTTGCTAGTTTCAAAGGAAGTTTTTCTGGTTTACGGAAGCGTGGGGAGGAGACTCTCCTATCGTCTCTATATATAGAAACGTAGCACTCTTATTTTCAGACACAGAACTGATTTTTCAACCCCTTCTTGGGCTCGATTTACTACTATATTTGTAGAGTTTTCCTTATTTTATAACTTTTTCAAATTACAAGCTCATGTTTATAATGAAGTAAAAATGCTATCATTCTTGTGTTAGAATCTGCCATGCTTTGGGTGTTGAAAAACAACTTATTCCCAAAGAGTTTTTAGAGCAAATTTCACCTTCAACGCCTCATTATTAGAAGCAAGATAAGCCTGAAAAATACTTTGGTAATGAGTTCTCTCTAAGAACGTTGGTGAGAACTTGGGAGATATTCAAATCATATTAGATCATAGAGTAAGAAGAACCAAAAGAGTTTTCGTGGCTATTTGCAGATTACAACTCACTATATTCATGAGAGATATACAGCTAGCTATATCCACTATATGTAGTTTGCCCTCCTAAGCTTCCTTTAACAGATTTACTGGTATTTGCAACAGGTTCTATATATCCTTTTTTACAAAAATAACGTTGTATTCCATTTCGTTT
>JAESTG010000222.1 GCA_016763715.1 Flavobacteriaceae bacterium | reverse complement strand
GCTCAATATTATTGATATCTCGTTAATGGGGCTTGTAGGCTACCGCGCCATTGTGACATTTTCACGTGGCGGAGTTATTACGGCACTTATTTGTATAGGTGTTTTTTTTCTAATTTATCTGAAGTATTCCAATGCAAAAATGAGAAGTGAATCTATTCCTAAAATACTAATTATTTTAGGAGTAGCAATATCTGTTTGGACTTGGTCATCATTATCTACAGGAGGACTAATTGATAAACGATACGCAAATGAAGATGCATCTGGTAGAGCAAAAGCAGATCTAACCACAGGTAGGGCAGAATTGTTTAATTCTGAATTAGACGCCTTTTATAAATTCCCATTGACGGGCATTGGAGTTGGAAAGATTAAGGAATATAGGTTGGAACAAACTGGAAGAGAATCGGCTTCTCATAATGAAGTAAGTCGTATACTCTCAGAACATGGATTATTTGGTTTGATGGCATTAGTGGTGTTATTATTCACTCCATTGATTATTCGGATTAAAAATAGATCCAATTTATTTTTATTTTCATTTGTCGCCTTTTGGTTTTTAACAATAAATCACTCGTCCATGAGGCTGGTAGCCCCAGCATTCGTTTATGGACTGGCTGTATTAACAATAGTACGTGAGCACAAGAAAAATACTATACATAGGAAACAACCTACGAGGTAAGGGAACTACAATCACTACGATTGAAACCTTGTCTTCCCAACTAACTGCTGTTGGGTTTGACGTGTTTACGTATTCTTCAAAAAAAAATAAACTGTTTCGTTTTCTTAATATGTTATGGGGTGTACTCTCCAAAGGAGCTAAAGCCCATACAATATTAATAGATACATATAGCACGCAAAATTTTTATTATGCAGTCGCTGTAGCCAATTTATGTAGGCTTTTTGGGTGGTCGTATATTCCCATATTACACGGTGGTAATCTCCCCGAACGCCTGCAAAAAAATAAGTTTCTTTCCCATAGGTTATTTCACGGAGCGAAAACCAATATCACACCGTCCCAATATTTAATGGAAGCTTTTAAGGCGAAGGGCTATCATAATCTTACTTATATACCAAATACGATTGTTGTGAAAGACTATTCTTTCTTACTTCGGAATAAAATAAATCCTCGATTGCTGTGGGTTCGTTCTTTTGCTGAAATATACAATCCCATGCTCGCACTAAAGCTTGTTGAAAAATTGATGCCTAGGTATCCCAATATAACTTTATGTATGATTGGCCCCGAAAAGGATGGGTCTCAACAGAAATGTATGGAATATGCTAAAAATCACAACCTACCAGTGACATTTACTGGAAAACTTTCAAAAGAAGCATGGCGCAAAAAATCGACAGATTTCGACATTTTTATAAATACCACCAATTTCGATAATACACCTGTAAGTCTTATAGAGGCTATGGCATTGGGGCTTCCAGTTGTGAGTACTAATGTGGGGGGTATTCCTTATTTAGTTGAAGACCGTAAGGATGGTATTTTGGTTCCCGTCGATAATGTACAATCTTTTGAGAAGGCCATTGCCGAATTATGTACCGATAATGAACTAGCACAGACACTTACCATAAATGCTAGGAAGAAAGCAGAAGACTTCGATTGGGAAAATGTAAAACAACATTGGCTCAGTCTTTTAAAGGAATAAATAAATACCTACTTTTAAAGGATTAAAACTAACCTAATGTCCCAGAAGCCCAATATTCATTTTGACATATCGGAACGAAAGGTTCTGTTACGAATTTTTGATATTGCCTTTGTAATGGGATTGTTATACCTAGTAGGTACGGTTTTCGAATTTGATTATTTTGTGATTAACTCTCAACATTGGGTGTGGTCAATTGTTTTCGCATTATACCTAACTATTTTTGCGACCATTTTTGAATTGTATAACCTTCAAAAAGCAAGTCGATTTGAAATCGTGGTACAAAATATTATTTTGACTTCCTCTGTGACAGTATTGGTTTATTTGTTGACTCCATTTTTTACTCCAGAGTTACCGGAAAACAGATTACAGATTGTATATTTTTATATAGCAATTAATCTTGCGCTTTTTGTATGGCGATATGCATTTATAGTTCTTATTTCTGCTCCGAGATTTTTTAAACGTGTACTTTTAGTAGCAAATGCTCCGCAGATTGATGAAATAATTGAGTCTTTACAGAAATCTGATCCTAATTATAGAGTGGTTGGGTTTATTAATACGGATAGTATTCCGTATGAACCACCTGAAGGGAGTGATATTGAAGAATACTCGCTTACTAATGTGGCTAAAACGGTGAAGGAAAAAACGATTTCTGAGATTGTTGTGGCTGCTTCAGAGGACGAAAGCATTACAGTCTTTCTATATAATCAACTAATTTCATTGCTTGAGAATGGAGTGCCCATCCGGGAATACACTCAAGTATACGAGGAGATTACCCGTCGTGTTCCTGTGCAGCACGTTGGTAAAGATTTTTATCGCTATTTTCCATTTAGCAGAAGCAATCAAAATAAATTGTATCTGTTTTTTCATCGTATTTTGGATTTACTATTTTCAGTAATTGGATTACTGTTTGGAATTATTATTTCCCCCATTATCCTTGTTGCAAATCTGTTTGCCAATCGAGGGCCATTTTTTTATACTCAGGTACGTGTGGGTAGAAATGGGAAGCACTTCAAAATATATAAGTTGAGAAGTATGGTTGTGGATGCGGAAAAAGGAGGAGCACAATTTGCGAAGATACAAGATACACGTGTGACTCGTTTTGGGCGTTTCCTTCGTAAATCTAGATTTGATGAGATTCCACAGTTTATCAATGTCATTAAAGGAGATATGAGCGTGATAGGCCCAAGACCTGAACGCCCTATTTTTGTGAAGCAACTTTCAGAAGAAATCCCTTTTTACGAAATTCGGCATATTGTGAAACCTGGGGTTACAGGATGGGCACAGGTAAATGCAAAGTATGGGGCTTCCGCCGAGGATGCTTTGGAGAAACTACAATACGACCTTTATTATATTAAAAAACGGAGCTTTTTCTTAGATATAAGTATCGTAATTAAAACGTTGAGTACCATTATTTTCTTCCGAGGGCAGTAGTTAATTTTCCTCGACGCTTGGCATTCGCTTGTTTTTCTTCAGAAAAGAAATCAGATAAATATATCGTACTCCTAAAGCAACTAATAGTGGAATGAGCCCTATTGCGAATTGCTGAACTCCTGTGATAGAATGTAATACAAGTAGTAGTAATAGTAGAATTAAAAAAATCACATATCTGCGAAGCCAATTTTTTGGTTGTTTACGACCAATTGCCACAAAAAAGAGTACAGAAAATGGGAAGGCCCAAAGCACGTTGTAATTGTTTGCTGTAGATGAATGATCTGTAGCTAACCAAAGTATGAGTAGAACTACTCCAACCAATCCCAGGACAAAAAAGATTGTGGCATCCAAATAGCGGCTTCTTGTACCTCTGCGTTTATCTTTAATGGTGATCCAAAGAATGAGTATCCCCAATAGTCCGAAAATAAATAGCGGACTTGTAAAAAAGGAAGAGCGAGCTTGTTCGGAGGCATTCTGAAATAATACGTGTGTTTTTTTTACTAGCGGGACAGTTGCACCATTTCTTTTAATGGTAGCACTTGCAGCAGCTTGGAAGACATATTCTGGTAGAAATTGATGCTGCCAAGGTGAAGCTTTTACATCGGTGACACTACCAATAGCTACATCCATACCTAAGCTACCCCAGGAATTGGCGTATACGTTTTTCTGAATTATTTGTCGAAAGGTTTTTGTTTCGGTGACAAAGTTATCGGTATAATTAATTTTTCCTTTTAAGGAAGCAGTTAAAACATCACGAATGCGAGTGGCACAATTATCATAACAGAAATCGTATAAATAATCTCTATTTTCAGGCTGTGCGTTATTAATCAAGTATTCAAACAATGATTGTTTTTCGCCATAAGTTAAATTTAAAACCTGCTCTTTTACCCATCGATCTTGTCTCACATAACCTTGATAAAACAATTCGTATTGACCTACACTTAAGGCATACAATAGTTTTCCTTGAGCAAACTTGGTATAAAAGTTTGGGGTGTTAAAATCGAAAGTACCATAGTTAAAGATAGAATCCCATTGTTTACTATCATCCTTTATTCTGAAGGCACTATGTCCAAATTTATCATACAGATTGGGGCCAGGTCCTATGGTTAAAATGCTAATTTGAGCATCTTCTGAAAGGCTTAATTGTTGTGCTTCCGAAGAAAAGTTCAGTAGAAAAAAAGAAAGAAAGAGAAGGATAAATGAGTAGCGCACTTGTTGTATAATTGAATAACAAATATAGGAAACTCTTCATCACTACAGAGAGGGAGTGTCAATTTATCGAAATAAGCTCCAATCCAATTTGAGTGAAAAAACATTAGAATATAATGCAACACTTTGGTCACCAATATCCGTTAAGGCATAATCAACTTGCACACCTTTGTATTTAAACCCAACTCCAATATTAGGCTGAAACCCAATAGATTCACTACCATCTAACTGAGCTATGTTTTGAAAATTACCTACGCCACCTCTTATAAATACGATGTCTTTGAATCCAACCTGAAAACCAGCTGCTGGAGTCATACTTGTAAATGAAGTAGAAACAATGTCGTTGGTTTGTGCAAAGCGAAAGTTAAAATCAATTTCAGCTAAGATGGAGAAATCATGACGATAAATAAAGGTTTTCGCAATTCCGAATTGTAATTTTGGAATGGTGATTTCTGTACTTTCAGGAAGCTCTTGATTTTGACCCTCCACGGCTCCTGCTATATCAGCAAACTTTTCTTCATCGATATTCCAAGCGTTAAAAGTGGTGGTGATATCACGCGCCATAATACCAAATTTCCAATCATTTTTGGTTTCAAACTGAATGGCAGCATCTAAGCCAAAACCCCATGAGGATGCAAAATCGCCAATAATTCGACGAACTACTTTGGCATTAACACCAATGTTTAGTCCATCTAACGGAAGTGCACGGGCGTAGGAAAAAGTAGCTCCATAATCGGCCGTAGAAAACAGGCTAATCCTATTATAATCAATATTTCCTTGGTCGTCTATTAGTTGAGTGGTATTTAAGATGTCATCTACTCCAAAACGAATGATAGAGAATCCAACGGCGCTTTTGTCATCCAATGGCATTCCGAAGGCAGCATAGTCATAATTTGCAATATTGGCAAAGTAGGAGGCATGCATTAAAGAGAGTTGTTTGTCTTCCAATCCTAATAAACCAGCTGGATTCCAATAACCTGAATTTACATCGCTAGATGATGCAACTACTGCGTTGGCCATTCCAAAAGCAGCTGCGTCCACACCAATATTCAAAAATTCGTTTGAATACTTACGTGTAGTCTGTGCATTAATAGTGCAACTTATCAATAAGATAGCAGCAATTAGGGTCTTTTTCAAGCTATAAATTTTCAACAAATATCTCACAATTTTACACAATACTAAACTATAATTTAAGTGACATATTGTATTTTGTTATGTATAGACGTAAATACTTTGCTATTTTTACACAAACTGTCTATATAAATGCTAAAACAAATTCCGAACGTCCTAACTTCTCTTAATTTATTATGTGGTTGTATCGCTCTTTTATTTGTGATATCAGGAAATTTGGTGACTGCTACGGTATTTGCATGTCTTGGAATATTTTTTGATTTTTTTGACGGATTTGCTGCACGTTTGTTCAATGCACATAGCGAAGTTGGTTTACAGTTGGATTCGTTGGCGGATATGGTGACGAGTGGTTTGGTTCCTGGGTTTGCGATGGTTCAGCTTTTGAGTAAGTCGTATACGGGAGATTATTTTAAGATAGATCAACTTTTTGCTGCCTCGGGCATAAGTGCCAACTTAAATTCTTGGTTGCCATTGGTAGGGTTGCTTGTTGTGGTGGCTTCTGCATACCGATTGGCAAAATTTAATGTGGATGACCGTCAAACAGATAGTTTTATTGGGTTGCCAACACCAGCCAATACATTACTCATTTTAAGCCTTGTTCTTATCTTGGAATTTCAGAATGTTGTTTGGGTGAACGAACTTATACTTAGCCCTTGGTTTTTAATAGGATTGACCATTATTAGTTCGGTACTATTAAATGCGGAGATTCCACTTTTTGCTTTAAAGTTTAAGACTTGGGACGTCAAAAGTAATCTAAAACGATATGTATTTTTAGCTTTTTGTTTGTTGGCGTTGTTGACACTGAGGTTTTTAGGGTTGCCAGTAATCATTGCAGTGTATGTCTTGCTTTCACTTGTTTGGAAGGAACAAACTAAACTCAAAGTTTAAAACTCTAACTTCTTCTTCCGAAGTTCAAAATTTTGCCCCAGATAAACCTTACGTACCATTTCGTCACTGGCGAGTTCTTCGGGTTTTCCATGCTTTAAAATACTTCCTTCAAACATAAGATATGTTCGGTCTGTGATAGCCAGAGTTTCTTGAACATTATGATCGGTAATATGAATACCAATGTTTTTGTCTTTCAATTGTGCAACAATACGCTGAATATCTTCCACAGCTACTGGGTCAACCCCAGCAAAAGGTTCATCCAAAAGAATAAAGTTAGGATCTGTAGCCAATGCGCGAGCAATTTCAGTACGACGACGTTCTCCACCACTAAGAAGGTCACCGCGACTTTTACGAATGTGACCTAGACCAAATTCCTCAATAAGAGACTCCATTTTTGCTAGTTGTTCTTTTTTGGAAAGCTTAGTAAGTTGTAAAACACTAAGAATATTATCCTCAATACTTAACTTACGAAAAACAGAAGCTTCCTGAGCCAAATAGCCAATTCCATTTTGGGCTCGTTTGTACATAGGGTATTTGGTAATTTCTGTGTTATCCAAAAAAATTCGCCCACCATTAGGTTTAATTAGCCCAACAATCATATAGAAAGAGGTCGTTTTACCAGCACCATTAGGTCCTAATAGGCCGACAATTTCGCCTCGGTTTACTTCAATAGT
>JAESTG010000221.1 GCA_016763715.1 Flavobacteriaceae bacterium | reverse complement strand
TAAAACACCAACTGCTGGTTTTACTCTTTGTAATTCCCTCGATTTTTAATGCTCAAGAGATAGAATTATTTCAACAATTTAATGGTCGTTATGATTATCTTTCGTTTGGAAACACATTAAACTTGCAAGAAAATGGAGGGGGGGTCTCCTGTGATATTTTAACAGAAGCCAGTGCAGAATTTGAGTTAGCCGCAGATCAAACCATAATAGCTGCTTATCTATACTGGGCGGGATCGGGAACTGGTGATTTTGAAGTCACTTTTGCAGGAATCAACATCGTCGCAGAACGAACCTTTTCTTATACACTTCCAAATACGGAGTCGGTTTATTTTGGTGCCTTTGTAGACGTTACAACTATTGTGGCAACCAACGGAAATGGCACATATCTATTGAGTGACTTAGATCTTCAAGAAGCCATTCAAACCTATTGCCAAATTAACGGTGGAAATGCGACCAATTTTGGAGGATGGGGAGTAACCGTTGTTTATCAAGATGATGACCTACCGTTGAATCAAGTGAATATCTTTGATGGATTCGAATCGGTTTCTGGAGCAAATCCTCAACTCGATATTGAACTCAATAACTTAAATGTATTGGATAATGTGGGTGCCAAATTAGGCTTCCTAGCTTGGGAAGGCGATTTAAACATCTCAAATAACGAAACATTACAGATTAACGGAAACACTCTTAGTAATGCCTTAAATCCAGCCGACAACCAATTTAATGGAACCAATAGCTTTACTAACAACACTGAGTTTTACAATATGGATATCGATTTCTATAATATAGAAAGTAATATCCAGCCAGGAGATCAATCTGCATTGATTCGAATTACTTCAAGTCAAGATTTAGTTATCATCAATAATGTAATTACTGTACTCAACACAGAGCTACCTGATGCTACTGTTGAAATTGGACTCATTACCGGGGCGACCGACTGTGGTGATCGTGAAATTACAGAATTAGAATACACCGTATTTAATGTAAATAGTACAGCACCATTGCCTGCTGGAACCAGAGTTGGATTCTATGCACAAAGCCTTTTAATGGATACTGCTTTTACCCAAAACGAATTACCCATTGGTGGTTCGGAAAGTGGCAGCATTGCCTTAACTATACCAGAGCAGGTTCCTGCCGACTTCGTGCTACGTGCCGTTGTGGATGATAACCTGATGGTGACTGAAGCCAATGAGGATAATAATGAAGACATGGTGGAATTTCACCTAGCAGTATTTCCTAATATTGGAAGTTTGCGAAACCTTGAATTGTGCGACGTTGTTGGTTTGGGATTATTTGATCTTACTGAAGCCACTTCTGGCATAGATCCAGATGATTCTATAAGCTTTCATTTAACCGAGGAGGATGCTAATAATGACATCAATCCTATAGCAAACACAGAAGATTATGAAAACACCTCTAACCCCCAAGTTATTTGGGTTCGTGTTTCTAACCCAGACTGTTTCGTAGTGGGCAGCTTTGAAATTGAGATAATTGTTTGTCCGTTACCCGATGCTACCATTAGCATTGACAGTGAGATATATGCATGTCGTCAACGTGATCTCACCATAGATTACACAGTTTATAATTTAAAGGGCACAGCGCCACTTCCTGCCAATACTCCCATCGCTTTTTACGCCAATGGCGATTTAATTGCTCAAGCACAAACAGTGAACAGTATCTCCGAAGGCGGGAGTGAAAACAATAGTATTGAAATTACACTTTCTGAAGATATACCGAACAACTTTGTATTACTAGCTGTGGTAGATGACACAGGTGTTGGGGTAGGTGTTATCCAAGAATTGGATGAATCTAATAATGAATTTGAGATCATGGCAGAATTTGGCACCATTCCTCCCATTCCAACCTTACCAGATCTTCTGGAATGTGATTTAGGCTTGGACACCGCCATATTTGATCTTACAGAGCAAAACGAGCTTATTTCGACCAATCCGAATGATCAAATAAGCTACTTCACTACCTTAGAAAATGCGATTGCCAACGAAAACGCCATCAGCGATCCCGAACAATATGAAAATTCAGTAGATCCACAAATTATTTTTGTTCGCCTAGAAAATGAAATTTGCTTTACCACGGCGTCATTTTTATTGACTACTGAAAATTGTAAACCTATCATTACACAAGGAATATCTCCAAACGGAGACACCCTAAACGACGAATTTATAATTACTGGATTAATTGATGTTTTCTTAGATTTTAATCTGAAAATATACAGTCGAGAAGGAAACTTAATTTATGAAGGCGGCAATGACGATGGTCTATGGAATGGTATTCCGAATACTGGATTGCTAGTTCAAAACAAAGTAGTTCCTGTAGGGACCTATTACTATGTGCTCATCTTGAATGACCCCGAATTTTCAGATGCATTCTTAGGGTACCTCTATGTCAACTACTAGTAAAAACACTACTTTTCATAATATTTATCTATACTGAAAACAACCACTATGCAAGAAGATAATGCCTATATTTTAGGAACCGACGCAGAAGAACTTCATCGACTAGGAGTCCAACACCAAGTGTGGGCTGAAGAAGCACAAAAAGGTTGGCGAAAAGCACAATTTAGAGCAGGACAAACCTTATTGGATTTAGGCTCAGGACCTGGGTTTTGCACCAAAGAAATGGCTTACTTAGTTGGGCAAGAGGGCAAAGTGATTGGTGTAGATTTATCACCTTCTTATATTGGGCATCTCGAAAAAATCAAAGTACTGCATCAACTAAATATTGAGCCTATGCTAGCCGATTTTAATGAAATGAGCTTGAAAGACAACAGTCTAGATGGAATGTACTGCCGTTGGGCATTGGCATGGCTTAATAATCCTAAAGAAATTCTTCAAAAAGTACACAAAGCTCTCAAACCTGGTGGAAAAATGGTAATCCATGAATACTACGATTGGTCTTCCCTGCAAATGGAACCACACAAGCTCGCATTGTCAAAAGCTATCACAGCAACGTTCAAAAGCTTCAAAGATTCGGATTCTCAAATTGATATTGGACGTGAGCTACCACGTATTTTTTCTGAAATAGGAATGAAAGTCACTAGCCAACGATTAATGACTAAGCTCGCAACTTCAGACACCGTTACTTGGCAATGGCCCAAAACCTTTTTTATGAGTTACTTCCCTAGATTGATAGACATAAACTATCTAACTAGTGCGGAAGTTTCCGAAGCATTAAAAGAAATAAACGAACTGGAAAACACTGCAGGAGCCTCCATTTGCTGTCCAATTATGATGGAAGTGATCGCAGAAAAAATATAGCCCCATATTGATTATTATAATTTTAATGAAGTGGTTCCGTTGTTACTATAACAACACTTCCACTTTATGAAAATATTCGCATTACTCATTACCTTAATTTTTTCAGTTTCAAACAGTCCATCTGAAACAACAATTTTAACCTATGAATTTCTAGACGCACTTGAAAAAGGTATTGTTGTTTCCGAAGTTAATGGAAACCCAGATAGCCCACATTATATACAGCCAATAATGATGACTATCACTAATGTGAGCGAGGTAACCATCAAGATAACGATACCTAACGGACAAATATTTACTTCGAAAAAAGTACAGGATGTTATCATTACTCAGGAAGAATTAATCACCCTTGCTCCAAATAAAACAGAAACACTACCCCTATATGCTATGTGTATTCAGCAAAGTGAGTCTGGTTACAATGACTTTGAAACATACGACCCAGGGATTTTGGCCACAGGTAATTTATTTCAACTAACCCAGGAAATAGAAAAAAGAAAAGACTTTAATACACTAGGACAGTATTCCATTTGGTCCCT
>JAESTG010000220.1 GCA_016763715.1 Flavobacteriaceae bacterium | reverse complement strand
TTATTACATTCAAAAAAAATATGTGGTTTACAATGATTGTACTTTTAGTTAAAAAATAACTATGATTTTTGTTGAGGGCATTAGCTAAAATTACACTACTATTAAAATCACAAACAATCAATAGCTATTTTGAGCCGTTTCCTAACAACTCTATTTTGTCTTGGGGAAAACACTATTGCCCCATAATCATTTCTCATGAGTGAATTATCCCATTCCCTCCAATAACCAGTTGGCACATATCTGGCTCCTTCAAACCATGAGCCTGGATCATAGGTAAGTACATTTCGTTTAGGTGTTGGTGGTAAAAACCAAGATTCGTATGCATTAATGGAACAATTAGTTTCTGCATCGACGTACTCATCGTCCAAATTTCCAAATGAATGTCCAAATTCATGCCGTACCAGAAACTTGAAAATAGCATTGCTATCGTATTTTGATACAATCATGTTGGATACTTTGGGGTTAAATATGGAAATATATTCAGGAACTCCAGGGAATTCGGCCCCTCCATAATATTCAGTGGTATTAGCAATAATAATAGTATAGGCATAATCTCCCGTGGCATAATCTCCGTATAATTGCTCGAGCGCATTCCTTGTCCACGGTTCCATACCGGCATAATGTTGAAGCCCTACTCTATTTCCATACACAGCCCAAGGAGTTCTTGAAGTCGTATTTATTCCAGTAGTTCCATTACATGTACTGGTAAATTCCTTTGTTTTAATCCCAGAGATTCTAGATGGCGAATCTACACGATAAAAATTCATGTTATTACTGGCTGTGGTAAAAGGTTCCATGTCTAGAATCGCTTGTTTTGCAATATCACAAAGATTTTTGAATTCAGTCATTTCCGAATCAGTAAAGCCTTCAGCCAAGAAAATAATGTTTACTACACATCCCGTATTTTCGTCTCCAATGATAACTGGATCTGGAATTTCTGGCGCTCTGTTTTGTACCACTAAATTTTGCTCCTGATTTTGTTCCTCTAAAGGCAAACCATCCTGGTTGCAACTACCTAGGGTAGCAATTATAAAAGCGAGTAAGATACTTTTCTTCATAATTATAAGATTTAATTAATATATTACTGTTGCGGTTTTCGAATACCGCCTATTTTTTATGTGAATTAATTATAATTATACCTTAAGGTATAATTATCTAGCGGCCGAGGGGAGAGTAATTTAAAAGCCGCAATGAATGGTTAACGTACTTGTAATTTGCACTAAATTAACATAATAGTTCGAATAATTTATAATTTGATAAAAAAATTCCTGCCGAAAAGTGAGTCTAAAGGCCTTATCTAATAATCAATATAAGTACCTACAATATTACCTCTGGCAGCGCCTCTCTACTTCGATAAATGTTACATTGAGCTTGCCGAAATGCTCAGCACAAGTCCAACGGGTACCCACACCACTAATATTATAAAGCTAACGCAAAGAAAAGGTTTCAACATGAATAATGAGACCTTTTCTTTATTTCGTAGAACTATTTGACCTTTATAAAGGGTATTTTTATTAATTTCAAAAAACAAATTCACATTTTAGTAAACTACGGCTTTTGAAAGAAAAAGAAATATACAACTGTCATACGCATGTTTTTACGATAGACCACGTTCCCAATGAGTTTGGACGCACATTTGTTCCTAGAATATTGTCCAAAATATTCACTATTAAACTAGTGAAATGGTATTACTTAAATTTTACAAGCAGGGGGAATTATAAGTATAAACGATTTAGACATATTCTGAAGAAAATCAAGTACGTAATCCTTCGAATTTGTAAATGGACCATTATTCTCTACATAGCTTATGTTCTTTTAGGATTCTTATTCAATTGGTTGTTTAAGATTCTCATCAATTTTTTTAAAGTTGAATATTTCTTCAGTAAAGAATTAAGGAAAATAACGAACCGATTTCTAACCTTAGGACGGTATTCTTTGAACTATAAATCGCAAGCTAAAATTTACGACTTACTCGAAAAAACTTACGCAAAGGGGACGAACATTGTAGTGCTTTCTATGGATATGGATTATATGGAAGCAGGCAAACCTATCAAAGGATATTTGGAGCAATTGGAGGAACTCAAAAATGTCAAAAAGACCAATTCCGAGTTACTTCCATTCATCTTCCTAGACCCCAGAAGAATTGAAGAAACTAAGAGTCTTTCGGGGAAAAAGAACTATGTCAACTTATTACGCTCTGAACTTCAAAAAGGAAATTTCAACGGCATTAAAATGTATCCTGCGTTAGGTTATTACCCCTTTGATAAAAGTCTTATTGATAGCTATCTTTTTGCACAAGAGCATCAAATTCCCTTGATGACGCATTGTATTGAGGGGAGTGTCTTTTATCGCGGAAAGAAAAAGGAGGAGTGGTGCCATCATCCAATTCTGAAATACAAAAAATCGGGTGTAGAAAAGCCCATAGCCATTCCTTTACCCCAAAGTAAAAATCACCAATGGACTACAAATTTTACGCACCCTTTAAATTATCACTGTCTATTAGATCCGCAAATACTCTCTGAATATCTTGGTTACGAATGTGACCTCAGTAAACTCAAAATTTGTTTAGCCCACTTTGGAGGTAGTAAAGAGTGGTACAAATATGAAGCCGATGGTTGGAATAATTACAATAAAAACATCACTCACGCCTCTTTGGAAGATTACCAACGTGTAAAAAACACATTAAACCATGGAAGTAAACGTTCCATTTGGTGGAATGCTAGCTGGCTTTCTGTCATCTATGATTTGATGATTCGATATGAAAATGTATATACAGATATAAGTTTCATTCTCTTCAATGAAGACCTTTTTCCTATGCTGAAATTTATTCTGAATGACCCTAAAGTTGCTGACAAAATACTATACGGAACTGACTACTACGTGGTTACACAAAAGAAAACAGAGAAATCACTTTTTCACAATCTGCGTGGCTATTTAGGGGAGGAATTGTTCTTTAAAATTGCCCATGAAAACCCAAGAAAATATCTAGAAACCAAAATTGTTCCACCCATTAAGAAAAAACAAAAAAATGAACCTTCATAAGGCTATCATATCTGATTTTTTAAGTTTGATGACTTCGATGTAAAAGACCTCAGATTTAATAAAAGTGTAGACATAGGAGGAAATTTTAAAAACAGGTAGAAATAAATTGTAACAATACGTTATTCATAGACTACTAACAATCTATAAAACATAAAATTTGAATACAAAAACAGTATTGACAGCATCTGCAATTTTTCTAGGAATTATTGGAATTGTACTATCCTTTTTACCGAGTGAAATAATAAGTCATTTGAATATTGACATACACCCAATTTTGACCATTATAATGCAACTATTGGGCGCATTATACTTAGGCTTCGGAATTCTGAATTGGATGGCAAAAGGGTCTATAATTGGTGGAATTTATAATAAACCCATTGTAATAGGAAACCTGATGCATTTTGGGGTTGGAACACTCGCCTTGGTGAAAATTGCCTTTGGCATAAAAGAAACTATGGAAGTTATAATTCCTCTGGCAATCATATATATAATTTTCGCTTGTTATTTAGCTATATATTTATGGTTAATCCAAACAAAATTAAAAACCAATAGTAATAATAATAACGCAGCTTCTGTAAAAATTGAAATATATATGCCAGATAGGAAAATGAATTTGTACTTTAAAAGTCTAATTAAGAATTGTTAACTAGAAAAAAGATGGTAAAACTATTTTTAAGAATAGCAATTGCAGTTGGTTTCTTATCGGCTGTAGCAGATAGACTGGGTTATTGGCCAAAGGAGTCCTCCACTTGGGGAACTTGGGATAGCTTTTTAGAATATACGCAAAGTATGATTCCTTTTTTACCCTCCTCCATAACTTCAGTATTGGGGTTAGCAGCCACCATCTTAGAAATCGTATTTGCACTAGCTCTATTAGTTGGCTATAAAACAGAATTGTTCGCTAAACTAAGTGGTTTCCTATTAATCCTTTTTGGATTGGCAATGACTTTTTCCTTCGGAATAAAGCCCCCTTTAGACTACAGTGTGTTCGCAGCAGCAGCAGCAGCTTTTGCGCTAAGTACCATTAAAGAGAAACGTTTTGAATTAGATACTGCTCTAAATAAATAAAATTACCAAACTTAAATTTAACACGACAACATATGTTTCATCTAGCCCAAACAATGTCGTGAAATAGTAGTTTTCAGAATGCTATATACCAATAAAGGCAGAAAACAAAAAAGCTCCAACATTTCTGTTGAAGCTTAGTACTCAAGGCGGGAATCGAACCCGCACGTCCTAAGACACTGGATTTTGAATCCAGCGCGTCTACCAGTTCCGCCACTTGAGCAAGTGGACGGCAAAAATAAACAAATATTGTGAATAATAGCAATCATTTTTATGGAATAACTTCCATAAAATTGTTAGTAAATCCTCTTTTCTTTTTTTTATAAACAACTTCCATTAATTTACATTTGTACCATCCAACTAAACAAAGACATTACTATGCAATTTCCTGAACCAAAAATTTTTACTTGTAAACAAAGTCTCGCCCTCTCCACCGATATTGCAAAAGCATTTGGGATACCACTAGGTAATGTAATTACCTCCACATATAGTGATGGCGAATTTCAACCTTCTTTCGAAGAATCCGTTCGTGGAAGCCGAGTTTTTATTATTGGTTCTACACACCCCAATAGTGACCACCTTATGGAAATGCTATTAATGTTAGATGCTGCCAAACGTGCTTCTGCAAGACATATCACTGCAGTCCTTCCTTATTTTGGATGGGCAAGACAAGACCGTAAAGACAAACCAAGAGTTCCCATTGCGGCTAAATTGGTCGCTAAAATGTTAGAAACAGCAGGTGCCACACGTATTATTACGATGGATTTACATGCAGATCAAATTCAAGG
>JAESTG010000219.1 GCA_016763715.1 Flavobacteriaceae bacterium | reverse complement strand
TGACACGTTTTGTAAGTTTCCATAAGGACTTGTAATCATTGGCACCCAATAAGCGACCACCTAAGCTATTGCCCGCTGCGCCATAACCATCAAGGAAGAAAGCTGTAAATAACCAAATATTGCTTGTAATTACATAGGCGGCTAATTGTTCTTTCCCTAAAGCAGTTGCTTCTCTAACGGCTAGCATAAGTGCTGTATTTAAGGCAATGGATCGAACAAATAGATTCAAACTCATGGTGACCAATTTTTTGATTTCGGGATGCACAGGAAGTCTTAGTCTTAACGAAAAATGAGTCTTTTTAATTAGAAATATTAATGCAAGTATGGCCATAACAACCTGTGAAATTAAGCTTGCCCATGCCGCGCCTTCAATATTCATTGCTGGAATGTATCCATCAACCCCATATACCATAATAAAATCCAGTGCAATATTTAGTCCAGCACCAATTCCTGCAATAATCATGGGCCAAAAGGTATTTTGAAGGCCTCGAAAAATTCCGAAGACAGCAAAAGTGAATAATGTTAAAGGGAATCCCCAAACGCGAATATTGTAATATTTGATACTGAAGTCGAGAATCATTCCTTCAGCATTCAGCAATGAAAAGATTTCTTCAACAAAAAAATAGGTGCTTACCAAAACAATAATGCTAAGCAAAATATTGAAAACAATAGCCTGGGCAGGAAAAGCTTTGAGTTCTTCAATTTTTCCTGCTCCTAATTTTTGAGAAATAATAGTGGAAATTACGCTTCGAGACTGCCCTAAAATCCAGATTAGAGCTGAAAGAAAACTCCCCACAATACCAACTGCATCTAAGGATTCGGTAGCATGTTGCGCAACGTTTCCAATGATTGCAGAATCAGTAATTGACAAAACAGGTTCTGCAATACCAGCAACAATGGCAGGTAGTGCCAATTGTTGAATGCGTTTGAAAGAGATGTCGATAGGGGCAATTTTCATTGAGCAAGCAAAGCTACGGAATCATTCTTTGGCTTCCATAAACTATGATAGGTGTGTGGGCGCTCAAAAAGAGTAGGAGCAATATAAATTTTGAGTATCTTTCGTTTAAAATCGCACAATTTCAGGCCACATTTTATGAGTTTATGTGAATCTTTCCGATACAGAGAAATTTTGCAAACAATGGCCTAGGCAAATCTTGAAGCCAGTTTTTGCGTTATTTAATGATTATTTCATGAGGCGATGGTTTTTTATTATTAGTTGTTTTCTCATAACATTAGAGGGTTATGGGCAGGATTGCCCAAACCTTTTGGAGCCACTTCAAAATGCTATTAATGTGCCTGTAGACACCTCTATTAGTTGGGAGGAGGTGGTTGGAATAGCGGGATATATTATTTCGGTGGGAACTACTTCTGGGGGTGGCGAAATTGTAAATGAACAGCCCGTTGGAAATGATACGACTTTTACACCTCCTCTCGGGTTGCCAGAATCTTCATTGGTATATGTGACCATTACTTTATTCTTTTTTGATCAGTCCAATATTGTTTGTGCGAGCCAATCTTTTACTACGGAAGACGTTATCATAGCACCAGGTTGCACCCTCTTGAATTCCCCATTGGATGGAGAAGTAGATGTAAATGTGGGCGCTAATTTAAATTGGAATTATGCCGCTGAGGCTACTGGATATCGAATTACATTGGGGACAGCTTCAGGGGCTGGAGATATAGTCAATAATTTAGATGTTGGGAATACCCTCTCGTTTAACCCTCCGAACGATTTTCCGCCAAATACTACTATTTATGCTAAAATTGTTCCCTACAATGAGAATGGCAATGCATCCAATTGTTCAGAAGAAAGCTTCATTACTAGAGATTTGGGTAATCTCCCCGATTGTACTCAGCTCATCACTCCAATAAATGGAGCAACCAATGTCGAATTATCTCCATTAATTGAATGGGAGGTAGTACCAGATGCTAAGGGGTATATTGTCGACTTAGGAAAATCACCTTTTATTAACGATGTTTTAGATGGAGCTGTATTTTTCACTAATTCAACCTTCATATTGAATTTTGAGGCTAACACCACTTATTTTATTCGAATTACGCCATTCAATGAAGCAGGAGAAGCACAGGACTGTGGTCAAGAATCGTTTTCAACCATATTGGGTTGTGGGCCATTTATTGACATTATCACAGGAGAATTGGTCTTTCTTGGACCAACTATAAACTTTCCAGATCAGATAGGGGTTTGTGAAGATCAATTACCCACTCGAATATCATCACCAGACCAAGCGGATGGGTATCGTTATTATAAAATCTTACCTACGGGGGAGGAAGTACTCATTTCCGAAGAACGTTTTGTTGATATTTCTGAAATAACTCGATATAGATACGAGGCTTACAATATTCTGAATCAAGATGGTTTTATCATCGAATGTGTGGATGGGAAGGAGTTTGGTGTAGTTTTCTCATCCATTGCCACAATTGATGAAGTGATTATCGAAGAGATTGCTCGCTTGTTTTATGTGACCGTTATGGTATCTGGAACTGGGGAATATGAGTTTGCTCTAGATAATCGAAATGGGCCGTACAGTGATAATAATACATTTTCTGGATTGTCTGAAGGGACGTATACATTTTATGTAAGAGATAAAAATGGTTGTGGTATTGTAAAACGTGAGTTTTCGGTGTCATTTCCAATATCAGGTTTTCCGCCTTATTTTTCACCGAATGATGATGGTATAAATGATTATTGGCAATACCGAAAACCACTTATTAATCCGTTACCGCTTACTACTATTTTTATTTATGACCGCTATGGAAAAATGTTGGTTAATTTCAGTGCAAAAACACAGGGATGGGATGGCCGTTATGAAAACAGTTTGATGCCATCTTCTACTTACTGGTATAAAGCTTTTACCAATGATAACAGAGTTTTTACGGGGTATTTTTCGTTGATTCGCAGAAGAAATTAGCGTTTAACTACTTTAATATCAATTCGTAGCAATGGAAGCATAAGTCACTTTGCCTCGGAAAATAAATATCACCAAGTTTTTGATATCCTCGATTTTTGTAGAAACGCTGATTCCTTTCGTTAGCGCTGAAGGTGTCTAGTCGTACTGAAATTACCCCTTGCTTTTTGCTAAAAATTTCAGCAAAGTCCATGAGTAGTTTGGCATAGCCTTTATACTGAAATGAAGGGTGAATTGCCAATCGATGAATATAATATTGAAGTCCATCTTCGGTGAGCCAGTCTATTGCATCATATTCAGCATCTTTTTCCGAAGAAATTGTAATACAACCCATCAATTGTTCTTTTGTATCGTCATTTGAGAATCCAGTTGTTAGTACATATAATTCACCTCTTTCAACATCTTTTTCGAAGGCTTGATAATTGGGATAGTATTGGTCCCATTGGTATATATTTTCTGAAATCATTTTAGCTGTGCAAGCCTTGGTGATTGTTATAATTTCCTCAATTTCTGATAGTTTTGCTAGCCGAATCATAATTTATGAACTAATTTTGCGCCGTTCTGTAATAGGTAGAACAAATTAAAGATACCATTATTTATGAAAAATATACTGGTTCCAGTAGGCACAAAAGAAGGAGGGTTAAATAATTTACGTTACGCGATTAATTTTGCTGCTATGAGTGGGGCTCGTGTATATGTAGTGAACATCTACAAAGAGTTTTCTAAAGTTGCTGGATTGACCAAAGTAAATCAGTTAATGATTGAAGATAGTGAGGCCATCTTAAATAATTTATTAGATCAAGTCGATACAAAAGGAGTTGAAGTTATTGCGCGTCCTATTAAAGGAAACCCCTTTGAAGCTATTCATAGAGTTTCCAAATCATTGGAGATTGACCTATTAATTGTATCACCTCAAAGTGTTGAGATTAAAGATGAAATATATTTGGGAGCTGTAACAGGAAAGATTGTAAAACAAACAGATATTCCTGTGCTAGTAGTGCCGAGAGATTATCTATTTAGAAAAGTAGAGTCTATTTTATTAGCTTTTAAACGGACTTCATTTGAAAAGGAAAATGTCTTGAGCCCACTCAAGGATATTGCAAGCTTATTTAATTCAAAGATTCATCTTTTAAATGTAAATACTCCAGATTTTCCAGATGATGGTTCACCTATAGATTCTGAATTGACGAGTATTCAGGCTTCGTTTACAAAAACTCAGAATGCAACGATTTTCCAAGGAGTTTTGGAACACTTTCAATCTCACAATCCAGATATGCTCTGTGTTTTAAGACGAAAGAGAGGTTTCTTTCAAAAACTTTGGGAAAAGAATGTAGTTTTAAAGAAAGAATTTCACACCACTAAGCCTTTACTTATTTTAAGAGGACAAGGATAACAGCGTTCCATTTTCATGGATTATAATCTCACGAATTAGGTTTCAATAGAGCCTATGCAGACTTGTGCAGAAACATCAGGGGTATATTAGATCCATAGCTTATACGAGAAGTTTCGGAACCAAATAGAAATCGATCTAAAAAGGTCTCTTTAGGAGCAAACATAACATGTAAATCAACAGGAATTAGTTGTTCAAAGCTTTCTATGGCAAAGGGCAATGGAATTCCTTTAAGTGTATGCTCCTTATGTGGAAGGTCTTCTAAAACATTTTTTAAGTAGAAGTTGTAGCCGTGTTCAGGTTCATTTTTGTCTTTCTGAATATTCAAAACATGAAGCATAGCATCATGCATCGTAGTAATGTCCTTTAGAATTTTAATGGTTTCTTGTTTCAACTCTTTGCAATTGGTTGTGCTGAAAAGAATGGACGAAAGAGTTTTAAAAGTATAACCTTCGGGAACCATAATTACAGGGCAGTTTACATTGCGAACTACGTGCAGGGTGTTACTCCCAAAAAGGATTTCCTTAGCACCTGTAGCTCCATTAGTACCCATGATGATTAAGTCTATTTTTTTTGAAGACACCACTTGGTTTATGGCGTCTACAAAAACATCAAAATCAAATAACGCATGCCATTGATAATTAGACTGGGGGTATTTCTTTTTATAGGTCTCTAAAAGTGATTTTAGTTTTTTTTTATTATCGCTAGCAATGGCACTATAAATAGAACTGTTG
>JAESTG010000218.1 GCA_016763715.1 Flavobacteriaceae bacterium | reverse complement strand
TTTTTGGTGTGTGGAAGCGGTTTATGAAAGTGTGAAAGGAGTACAAGAGTCTATTTCTGGCTATAGTGGTGGGCACACTGAAAACCCTACTTACGAGGATAGTAATACAGGGCGCACAGGTCATGTAGAGGCCGTAGAAATTATTTATGACGCTACTGTTGTTAGCTTTAGCGACTTAGTGGACGTATATTTTGGATCACAAAACATCACACAAGTAAATGGACAAGGCCCTGACAATGGTTCGCAATATCGATCCATTATCTTTTATCAAAATGCAGTACAAAAGACCATTATCGACATCAAAATTACTGAAATTGAAAAAGAAATTGGTGAAGGCAAAGTGGCAGCTCAGGTACTTCCTTTTCAAAAATTTTGGTTAGGTGAAGGCTACCACCAAAATTTTGAACGACTAAACCCCAACCATGGTTACATTCGAAATGTGTCTGTACCAAGACTAAAAAGAT
Organism: Flavobacteriaceae bacterium; assembly: GCA_016763715.1. The sequence goes on along the minus strand of JAESTG010000218.1, from coordinate 3,117 downwards.
TTCAGAAAAAATTTCCACATTTATTAAAAGAAGGAGCTAAACATTAAAGTTTGAATAGTTTTTGTAACTTGGTACAGTTCCCTCCTCCAAATTTCTGTATTAGTTATGAAAAAGACAATCTTTTTCCTATCGTTATTCGTTGCTATTTCTTGTAACAAAGACGATACGACATCTTCATTGACAATTGCCATTGATTCGATTGAGTCATTCCAAGCGACTATTAGTTGGAGCTTTCAAGGTGCAAATGGTCAAACTCTATATAAACTGGTTTTAGAAAACGAGGTTCTAGAAGAAGCATTTAGTGGTAATCAATATACGTTTAACTATTTACAAAATAACACAAGCTACAGTGGTGTTGTATTTGCAATTTCTCAAAATGGCGATGAAACTTTTCAAGAGTTTAGCTTCAGAACAACCACTTTAGGCCAACAAAATCAAGACCCAACAGTATGGCGTGGTACAGCCGTATTAAACACTCAGGCGGAAGTAGATGCTTTTGATTTTCGCGTTGTTACTGGAGCACTATGGATTTATTCAGCCAACGTGACCGATCTTAGCAATTTGAGTAGTTTGGAATCGGTGGGCAGTATTAGGATTGATGATACATCATTACAATCCCTTAATGGATTGCATAATTTAGTAAATGTGGAAGATCCAGAAGGTCGATTTATTCTAGAGATACGTAGAAACAACTCTCTTTCTGATATTGCTGCCTTACAGAATGTGTCCAATTTTGCTACAACTTTAAATGTTTTTGGAAATAATTCCTTGTCTAATTTAGTCGATTTAGGTATCGCTCCTTCTGCTGATCTAATACATATCTCCAATTGCGATACTGAAAACTTTGACTTCCTATCAAATTTGGAAACCCTAGAAAACTTAATTTTAAAAGATATTGGAAATTTAAATGCCCATGGATTGTCAGGCTTTGCTAATCTGACCTCACTTAATCGGTTCGATATTAAAAATGTTAGAGGAATACAAGACCTGTTAGGTTTCGGGAATTTGACAAGTATTGCTACCAATGGCTTGGTTATAAAAGATTGCCCAGATCTAATTTCATTAGATGGCCTTGAAAATTTGATTTCAATAAACGACGATGCCATTCAATTAGAGAATTTAGAAAGCTTACAAAGCATAAGTGCTTTGAGTAATCTGACTGGGAATTTAAGCATGATAAGACTGATAAATCTAAATAGTTTAACAAGTCTGGAGGGATTGAACGGCATCGAATCTACAAGGGGCGCGGTACAATTAAATCATCTTAATAGCCTCACAAATCTGCAGGGATTAAATAGCTTGAGAGAGGCCTTGGGAGGGTTCGCCTTAAATAACATGGATAATTTCATAACTACTGACGGATTGGATAGTTTTGAAACCGTGGCAACTGGGTATGACTATTTTCACCTAATTCCGAGTGGTTATTTTGGTTTATTTAATCTTCCTAAGTTCAATAGTTTTCAGGGGTTAAACAACCTCTCTTTCATTGGAGAGTTATATATAATAAATTGCCCCTCATTGGCCAATTTAGATGGTCTTGAAAACGTTCATGAATCGTTCGATTTTGGAGCGTGGATCACTATTGGAGATAACACGCTTTTAAGTGATTTTTGCGGTTTGACATTATGGGCCAACTCTGTAAATCGAGGTGGCGGCTATGGCACTTTCAACAACGCATATAACCCAACCTGGTTTCAAATTGGTTCTTCAAGCCAATGCAGTCAATAAAAAACAAGGAATTATTTCACAAACTTTTAGAGAAATAACTTTTATGGCCCTTCAAATTCAGAATCTAAAATAACCTCAATGAGCGAAGACAACTTCTCCATTTTTAAGCGATTCCCTCATCTTGAGTTAGCCGAAGAAACCGCTAAAATCCTCAACAATGCTGGCATTAAAACAATTATCGCAGACAATGTTCCGCCTGTAGACATTACTTTCGGTGGAAGCACCTTGCAAAATGAAATTGAAATTCGTATTTCGCCACGTGATTTTAAAAAGGCAGAAACTATCCTACAAAAACGAGCAGAACAGCTCATAGAAGAGGTAGACTCTGATTATTATTTATTCAGCTATACGGACGATGAACTCTATAACATTCTGGTCAAACCTGATGAATGGGGCGAAATAGATTATGTGCTAGCACAACAAATTCTGAAAAAAGGGGGCAGGACATTAGTCAGGAATTAGTAGACTCATTAAAAAAAGAACGCCTTATTGAATTGGCTCAACCCGAAAAAAACCAAATGGGATGGGTGATTACTGGATACTTCTTTGCCATCATTGGTGGATTTATAGGTGTAATTATTGGTTATGCTCTTTGGAAGGCGAAAAAAACACTACCCAACGGCACAAAAGTGTATTCATATAGTGTACGTGATCGAAAGCAAGGACAATATATTTTCCTTATTGGAATTATCATACTCCCCATAGTATTACTACTAAAGGTTTTATCGTTGATTGATTTTTAACGTTTTACCGCTTTCACCTCAAAAAGTAGTGGATATAATTTTTCTGACAACTCATACATGCCAGATTCATTTTTAATCAGATTCGGAAAAATATCATATGGAGAACTGTCGTGTTCATTTAAATATTCAATCTCTAAACCTGCTTCAACAAGAGAGTTAATTACTTCACTTAATGGATGGTTCCAACTGTATTCTTTACTTACCATTTTTGTAACACCGTCTTCCGCATAAGTTCCTTCGGATTCTTCATAAATAGTCTCTTTTTGATGGTAGCCATAAATCATTTTGGGAGGAATAGTTCTATAATCAAACATCCAAGCTATGGGATGAAATTCAGCTATATAAAATGTCCCGCCAGATTTTAATCGTTCCGCTACCATCTGTGCCCAAGGTTTCAGGTCGGGCAACCAACCTATGGTTCCATAGCTAGTAAAAACAAAATCAAATTTATCTGAAACATACTTTGATGTATCCAACACATTACAACACACAAAAGAAGTGAACAGTATTTTTGTAAAAACCAAAAAACCAAAAGAAAAAAGAATTTGAATTGGTTGATCACTGTGATTGTGTGTTAGTGATAGAGGCAACGCGACCCATTTTAGGAACCATATTTTCGTCGATTACATCAAATCTCATAGCGCAG
>JAESTG010000021.1 GCA_016763715.1 Flavobacteriaceae bacterium | reverse complement strand
TCTGTGCGGACTTTCCCATAACTATCCATCAAACTTTCTTGTGTATAGGAAAGGTTAATTAAGTTTTCCAATAAGAAACGCAAAGCGTCCATATCCTCTTTAGCTTGTTCCTCAGCAGCTGCCTGTTTCATTGCGGAAACATCTTCAGCCATTTGTTTCATCATATCAGCAGCCTTTCCTTGGCTTTTTTCAGATGGTTTTTGCTTACCATTATCTAAACTCTCTTTAGACTCTTGCATTTCACTATCAATCTGTTCTTCCATCTCCTCGTTAAAGTCAATGTCCCTTGGTTCCTCTAAGGCATCATTTTTCTCCTCAATTTCATCCATGTCCTTTTGGATTTCGTCGAATTTCTTATTTAACTTTTCTTGTTCTTTGGCAAGTTCTTCCTCGGACATTTCATTGTTCTCACTCTTCTCTTTCAACTCCTCTTGTTCTTCTGCCAGCTCCTTTAATTGTTCTTCTAAGTTTTCTAACTTCTGATCCAACTCCATGTTCTTGAACAATTCTAAAGTACGGTCCAACTCTTCTTCCATGTCCTCAGCATTCTGTTCCATCTCTTCCAAATTTTCAACCAAGTCTTCCTTGTTCATCTCCTCCATTAACTTCTGCAATTCCTCAAAGAGTTCCTTCAATTCATCATCCATTAATTCATCCATAAGCTTTTGAAGTTCTTCTTGCTTTTGTTTTAACTCTTCAGAATTCTCTAAAAAGTTTTCCTTTTCCGCTTTATTCTCTTCAAAATTCTTTTGTAAATCTTTGATGTCGTTCTCGAGCTTCTTCTGCATCTCCATTAAATTTTCAAGACTTTGTTTATCCTTCCAATCCAAGTTTGGTTTATTCACCATTTCGCTTTTCACCTCTTTAATCTTTTCTCTTAATTCCTTGGCATCCTTCGCTGCCTCATCCATTTTATCCTTGAGCTGTTCATCTTTCTCTCCCAATTGGTTTTCCAATTCATCAAATTCTGGAACTTCATAAAACCTACGGCTTGATGACATTGACTTATATCCATTCAATTCATCATTATCTGTGACGGTAAAAATATAGTCTAACTTATCTCCAGGTCCTAAACCATACTGCGACACATCCATCATAAAAGAAAACAGTTGATTGGACGCATTTGTGCGTAAACCAATTCGTTTTGATATTGAATAACTTGTATCCTTTCCTGTTATCGTTACGCGCAAACTCAACCCTCTAAAACCATAATCATCACTAATACGCCCTTCAATAAAGCGTCTCATCCCATTAGTGGAATCTACCTCTTCTTGAATTGAGATGCTCGGATATTCATCCTTAATTACCCCTATTTCATAAAAAACGGAATCGGCATGTCGTATATCTTCAGAACTTAAGGCCAACAAATAATCAGTAGATTCAAAAAATTGCTTTTTAAACTTATACCTGTTTGATATAGAGGCGTTTAACACAAACGCTGTATCTCCAAACACTACTTCCATTTCGCTCAAGTTAGTTGCTCCAATATTCCATTCAATGATTGATCCTTCTGGAATATTAATCTCTCCTGTATTTTGAAATTCTTCTGGTGCTCTTCCTGTATGCTTCGGATATACCACGTTTAAACTCAAATCATCAATAACAGGTTTATGTAACATATCGACTTCAAAATCCTCAGATTCAAACCCATTTGCAACACAATAAAAGCTTAACTCTTTTGATAGGTTTACAAACTCATGTTCAAAAGTAACACTGGATGTTTGCTTTAAATTATAGTTTCCATTACTCGTATAAACTTTTACTTCACTTGGAATTTCATCTCCTTTAAGTTTTATTTTTAGGGTATAGTTCTCCCCTTCAATAGCTTCATCACCACTTTCTAAAACAAAATCAAAGGGAGCAGGTTCAACATATTCAGTCGAGAAGTTAATCACACGTTTAGACCCGTCAAAAAACCAACTCGGGCTTAAGACGCCTATCAAAACAAACAATAAAACAATTGGAATCAAATATTTAAGATACTGTCGATTCTCGGTTAAATCAATTCCTGAAGAAAATAGAACGACTGATAGATTCCCAGATCGTTGCTCGATACTGGCATTCACCAATTCTAAATTAACAGCTGCTGCTTCTTTGTCACTATTTAATTGTAGCGTGTTCTTTAATTTATCCCCTACATCTGGGAATATTTTACCGATCATCTCTGAAGCGTCCATCAATGACAGGTGCTTACCTAACTTATTTAGCTTTAATAAAGGAACAACCAAAAACCGAATTAAAAGGAATAAATTCATTCCTATAAAACAGATTAATAAGCCTAACCTCACTCCTGATCCGAAATGACCAACATATTCTAACCCTGTAACTGCCAAGTAACTTAACAGCAGCAATGCTAAAAAGAGAATTCCCCCTTTTAACATTTGGTACTTATAGTACTTCTTTATAAAAAGTTCTATTTGATTTATGACTTTTTGAAATTTATTCAATTTTTTACATTTTAACCTAACTCCCTAAGTTAGGGAATTCCGTTTGATAGTACAACAATCATGCTAATTAGTTCACTTATTTAACGTTTCGTTAACGAATGGTCACAAAGCGCTATTTATCGGCGTTTAGCAGGTCCAATTTGTTCGGCGTATAATCAAGCCCTAAATAGGAATAACTGCCCCATTTTTCGGCAACGTAAAGCGTGTCTTTCTCAAGCATAAAATTGCCCCGTTTTAACACAATGAATTCACCCTCATAAATTGCACAACGATTAATGGCCTCAGCTAAACTCTCGTTATACAAATAAGTTCCATCATGTATTGCTTCCAACAAAAACGGAAGCATTCTTAAAATCCGTCTCGCAGAACACCGTTTAACAACACGGTCTATTATTCTATGTCCTCTAGCGCCTACTTCAGCCACCGTAGGTATTCGTTCACTCCATACCAACAACCTATACACGAGGTAATAGACTTTATCATCCCGTTCAATCAAATCTTCAACTCCGCGTCGCCTACTTTTATTATTTATTCGGTCTACCTTATCAAGTATTCTTATTGCCTCTTTATTCAATGTTGGTCTTGTTACTGAATCATAAACCGCTTCAAATTCAGCTCTAGAACAAACATCTACAATTCTAGATTTATGATTTAGGTATTCGTTTAAACGGGCCTCATCTCTCCATAGAGACCATTTTGCAAAAACCATTGACAGTTTGGCCTCTTTCCAAGTTAATTCATGAGCTGCACCACTTAACAAATAACCCTTTGCACGTTCATAATCGCCATACCAAATTGCATGAGCTATAAAATAGAGATCATCTTCATAGCGCTCATTACCAAGCAGTAACGCCTGGTCGTAATAATAAAAAGCACTATCAAAATTCACCTTATCTTCACGATAGATTAATGCATCCGCTTTCCGAATAAAATCATGATACCTCCACCCCACCGATTTAGCATTCAACTGGGTATTTATAACAAAACAAAAAAGTAAGAAAAACAATCTCATAGTAAAGTCGTATAGCTT
>JAESTG010000217.1 GCA_016763715.1 Flavobacteriaceae bacterium | reverse complement strand
GATTCCTATAAATTGAAATCCTTTTTTTTGAAGTTCATTCGTATAATTTCCAGTTCCGCAACCTATGTCTAAATAAAGTCCGTTTTCTTTCGTGTTTAAATGAATCAGTAATTGTTCTGTTAGATATTTGTCTGCTTTTCTGGTCAGATTATAATCAATTCCTATTTTATCATATTTGACTTCCATCGTTTTTTTCGCTTGCAGGTAACAACGTATATAAAAATAGTGGTTAAGTGATAAACCGAAAATAACTAATAAAGTGAAGGTTTTAGTTTAACTGAAAAAATAGTGTTGAAAAACTACAGCTTTTCATATACAAAACCATTATTTACTAAGCTTGTCTGCAGTAATCCGCACTTCTCTATTAGCTATTTCCCAAGCTGTTTGGAATATAAGATGTGCTCTTTTCTCCATAAGTTCATATTCTATTTTATCTGGAGTATCAGTTGCTTTGTGATAATCTTCATGAACTCCATTGAAGTAGAAAATAATTGGAATATTGTTTTTCGCGAAGTTGTAATGATCACTTCGATAGTAAAAACGGTTGGGATCATTTTCATCATTGAATTTGTAATCCAACTCAAGGTCACTATATTTCTTAGCAACATCTTCAGAAAGATCGTGCAATTCTTGGCTTAATTTATCACTACCAATAAGGTAAATATAGTTTGGGTTGTCTGCCTTGTCTGGATCAATACGACCTATCATATCTGTATTCAGGTTACACACCGTATTGGCCAATGGAAATATGGGGTTTTCAGTATAGTATCTTGATCCATAAAGGCCAATTTCCTCTCCAGTAACATGTAAGAAAAGAATAGAACGCTTAGGTCCTTGTCCATTTTTCACGGCTTTTTGAAAAGCTTCTGCAATTTCTAATAGGGTAACTGTTCCGCTTCCATCTTCATCTGCACCATTAAAAATTTCACCGTCTTGTATACCCACATGGTCAAAGTGAGCAGAAAGCACTATAATTTCATCTGGTTTTTCACTTCCCTTGATAAAAGCCACTACATTTTCTGATGATTTTGGCTCCTTCATTCTGTTAAAATAACTAGCAGGGATATTTTGGAAATATTCACCATCTTCTTTAGGTGCTCCAATTCCTTGAGAAATGTAAAAGTTTTTGAGGTATTCCACAGCCATTTTTTGACCTGGCTCCCCAGTCATCCTTCCTTCCATTTTATCGCCAGCAAACTTATATAGATGGGTGCTCAAATCTTTAGCGGTTATCGTGTTCATATAGTCCACACGGGACATCTTTTGTTTGGTAACATTCTGTGCGGAGTTACAAGAAAAGGTAAGTATTGCAACAATAGTCAATAAGAGGTATTTCATTTGAGTTTTTTTATGGGCTTAAAGATACATATAGTTGTATATGGTAATCCAAAAAAAATGTGAAAATTGAAAATGTTATGCATAAAAAAAAAGATATCGAGTGTCATTTCTTTTCACCCAGTTTGTTTCTGAGTCTATGATTGAAAAATAGAAAATTATAAACTCTCGGTGAAAACCGTAGATATAGTAACCATTATCCATACTGTTCAATGGAATATATGATTTAACTTCATTATTCCATTAGAAAACAAATGTTTTGAAAAATTATCTTATTATAGAAAAGGGTATAGAAACAATAGATGTAATCCACCAAACGATGTTGGATTTTTCGGAATTTAGATATGTTGGTTCCTCTAAAGATGAACAAAGCGCTATGAATACTATCCTCAAGGAAAACCCAGATATAGTTTTTCTTAATGTGGATAATGTTTTGGAGAACCCTTTTGATTTTGTAAAAGAAATTAATTTGTATAGCCCTAATCCACCTGCTTTTGTAGCACTTTCTTTGCACAAGACGAGTGCATATGATGTGATTAAGATGGGCTTTGTTGATTATTTGCTAAAACCCATTTCTGAATTGGAAGTACGGAAAAGTGTTCTAAAGTTTCAAAAAAAGAATAGACAGGAAATAAATAGAACGATTTGCCTAAAATCGTATAAGGATTATCAATACCTAAATACAAGTGAAATACTTTTTCTAAAAGCTGATAATAATACAACCGATTTCTATATGCAAGATGGTAGTGTAATTGGTGCATTTAAAACATTACGCACATTTGAAGACGTATTGCCTCAAAACTTTTTGCGAATTCATAAAAGTTATATTATCAATAGCAATTATGTATCTCGTATTCAATATGGAAAATCTATTTGTACAATTAGTAAAAATAATTTTCACATTCCGTTTACCAAGACTTTTATTGAAAATGTGAAAGAGATGAATGATATATTGTATCAATCTTCCTTATTGTTGTCAAATTAGATTTCCCTTTCAGATTGTATAGTTTCACTCACAGACTTGGGTCGTTCACTATACTTAAACTAAATACTTTTGACTTTTCATAATCTCAGCATAACTTAGCTATAGGTTCGAAAAAATATTTAGTATTACTGACATACAGGCAATTAGACTAAGTAGGGATTTAATTGTCTCTATGTCGATTTTCGACTGAAACTATTGTATAACTTTAAAATCTATAACCATGAAAACTTTACAACGATTTTTTTTATTTTTGATTATCACATCATTTTTGGCCTCGTGCACACCTCAAGAAATACTCACGGAAAATTCCGATAGCACTAACGTCGATGTTTTTGCAACGGGAGATGGAGACAATGCGGGAGTAGATAATGATCGAGGAGATGGATAATAGTTAAACTACACAAAGCTAAAAAAAAGGTCTTTGATTCGTTCACAGACTTTTTTTTAGCTTTGTAATAAACCCTTCTTTTGAATAGACAAAATAAAACTCTACGATGGATACAATACTTTTTATTAAGTAGTCTACTTCTTGTTGGTTGTAATTCGAATGAAAAGAATGAAAACATAAAAGTTGAAGAAGCATCAGATGACTTTTCTTCATGGATTGATATTTCGAATAATGAAGAGTTGAAATTGGGTGAACGACAAGATGCACTCCTTCGAGCTTATTTGATAAATGTTGAAAAGAAAGAGGATTCAATTAAAATAAAAAACCTTGAGATAGTTGCTTTTCAAGCGTATAAACTGGATGATTCAGATTTATTTAAAAAAGCAAATAAAGAAGCATTTCAAGTCTCGGTTAAGATTCGAGATACTTTAGGTATTGCAGACGCTCATTGGAATTATGGAACCTTTTATGCTGAAAAAGAAGTTTATGATAGTGCATACTCGCATTACCGAAGCGCATTGGGTTATTATCAAGCAATAAAGAATGATTACTATAGTGGGAAAATGCTATATAACATGGCATTTATTAAAGGCCGGCTTAAGGATTATACAGGTAGTGAAGTATTAACATCTCAAGCTATTGCAAAGTATAAGCAACTTAACAAGTACAAATCACTCTATACTTCTTATAATCATTTAGCCATATTGTTCAAGGAATTGGAGGAATATGATCGTGCATTGGCCTACAATAAGGAAGCACTTAGTTATCTGACATATTTATCTGATAAGAAAACATATTACGAAGGAAGCCTTAACAACATTGGATTAATTTACCATAAGCAAGAAAACTATGAACGGGCTATTATGTATTTTAATGAAGCACTGGAAAAAGATAGCCTAAAGCATAAAAATATTGAATTGTATGCTAGACTAATAGATAACAGAGCACATAGCAAATTACTCAATAATGATACAGTTCATTTAATGAGCGAATTTAATGAGTCTTTGCGAATAAGAGATAGTTTGAATAATCATGCTGGTATTACATTGACCAAGCTCCATTTGGCTGAATTCTATAAAAAGAAAAATGATACTGCCAATGCAATTTTATTTGCTGAAGAAGCCAAGTACATAGCCAAAGAGCGAAAAAATAATAGGGACTATCTAGCTTCGCTGAAGTTTTTATCTAAAGCTGATGACAAAAATGCCAATGCGTATTTAAATGAGTTTATTGAGGTTAATGACAGCTTGCAAAATATTGAACGGAAAATAAGAAATAAATTTACTCGTATCGACCTAGAAACTGATGAATATATTGAAGAAGCTGAACGTTTATTTCAACAAAAAGTATTGATTTTAGTTGTGAGTCTCTGTCTCCTCTTAATTTTATCGTTGCTATACTTTGTGAATCGGCAATATTCAAAAAGTAAAGAACTTCAATTTGAGAGTGAGCAACAAAAGGCGAATGAACAAATTTATTTATTGTCTCTCGAACAGCAGGCGAAGTTAGAAGAGGGCAAAGTACAGGAGCGAAATCGGATTTCAGAAGAGTTACATGATGGGGTTTTAGGTAAATTATTTGGAACACGGATGGGGTTAGGGTTTTTAAATCCAAAGCTTGATTCAGAAGCGACTGAAAAATATAATTTGTTAATAAAGGAACTACAGATTATAGAAAAAGAGATTCGAGACATTTCCCATGAGTTGAAAAATCATGATTCTCACTCATCGAGTGTTAGCTTTTTTAATTTGGTAACCAAATTAATTATAGACTGTAGTGAAATAGGAGGCTTCGAATATAGTTTGATGAAAGATGGTGCTATTTTCTGGGAAGATGTAGATGAAATTGTGAAAGCGAATTTGTATCGAATTATTCAAGAATCACTTCAGAATACTATAAAATTTGCACAAGCAAATGAAGTGCTAATTGATTTTTCAATTCAAGATGGATACCTTATCTTAACCATAATTGACGATGGGGTAGGGTTCAATAAATTAAAAAAGAAGACAGGAATAGGCCTGAAAAACATGAGATCTAGAGCTGAAAAATTGAATGGGGAGTTTACTATAGAATCTCGCCCTAATGAAGGTACAAAAACAGCAATTCGCATACCCATTAACAAATAAATATGAAACAGAACTTTAAAGTACTATTAATAGAAGATCATCCTTTAATTTCTGAGGCTTACAAAAGTGCATTGAAATTTGTAAGCGAGGAAAAGAATGGGATTAATTTTTTTATTGAATCGGCAAACAATTGTGACGATGCTTATGAAATGATAAAGACCGCATCGCAGAATAGCGGCTTGGATCTTATATTTTTGGATATTAGACTACCACCGTCAAAAGATAGCAAAGTTTTATCTGGAGAGGATTTGGGTATAATTGTCAATAAATTATTGCCTGATTCAAAAATAATCATCTCTACGACCTTTAATGATAACTATAGGATTCACAGCATTTTTAAGAGTGTGAATCCCGATGGGTTCCTTATCAAGAATGATATTACAGCAGATGAAATAGTTGCAGCCATTAAAAGCGTACTTTTTGATCCTCCTTATTACAGCAAATCGGTTATTCGATTATTACGCAACGAGGTTTCCAATGATTTTTTATTGGATAATATAGACAGAAGGTTGCTCTACGAATTGTCAATTGGAACAAAAATGAAGGATCTTCCTAGTTTATTACCCCTTTCTATTGCAGGAATTGAGAAACGAAAGCGCCATCTTAAAGAGGCTTTTGATGTTAAGAAAACAGATGATAAAGAGTTAATTACCATCGCTAAGGAAAAAGGTTTCATTTAAGCCCATTTATGTTTTAGGTAAATATCCCTTCGGAATTGGATTTTCTTCAGTTTCTTGTGTCCAGTAAATATTCATAATCCACCATCGTTTCCCGTCATTCATTAGCTGAATACTATTAATTCCTCTCATAAATGGTAACTCGTCCGCCTCACTGTGAAAAGAGTGATAAGTACTAAATATGTGTGTAATGTTTCCAAATGTTTGTTCTGTTCTATG
>JAESTG010000053.1 GCA_016763715.1 Flavobacteriaceae bacterium | reverse complement strand
TTATAAAAAGGTGTGCGTGGACTGATTTAAATAGAAAATTTCATTTAAAAATATTTGTATGCAAAAGATTGATTCTAAAATATTAACCATTGTCGAAAAAATTGAAAGAGTAATCATCATAGTTTTATTGTTCTCTTTATTACTCGTTGTTTTATATACAACAGCTGTGTTTTTAGGAATGCTTTTTAGTGGCATTATTGGAAGTATTAATGATTCATTTCAAGCAGGAAACACCATCCTTGTTCATTTACATAAAATATTTGGAGGATTTTTATCGGTACTTATTGGTATTGAGCTTTTGCACACTATAAAAATGTATTTAAAGGAAGATGTTGTACATGTAGAAATTGTCCTTCTTGTTGCGTTAATTGGTATTTCAAGACACATTATAGATTTAGATATAAAACATATAGAACCACTAACCATGTTGGGAATAAGTTCACTTATTATAACCTTATCTGCTAGTTATTTTTTAATTAAAAAAGGAATGCGGTTTAAAAATAAAGGGGCAAAATAAAAACCATAATTATTTTTGGATTAATCTAAAAATAGACACAGGTTTAGATGGATTGATGATTTCTGTTAATGCTAACATATTTAAAAGCTAAAATACTATGAGACACGCACTTTTTAGTTTATTTGCAACCGTATTTTTTTGCTCATTTTCCTTTGCACAAGTGGGTGGCACATTACCTAGTAAAGACGTGTCTCACACATTTTATGCAACAGGAAATTTAGGGACGATTAATAACAACCAAAATAACCCTGTTATTCAAGCATTGGCCAAGGCAATGAAAAAAGGTAATAGTGCAACACTACTACTTATAGGAAATAATGCATCACCAAAGGGTTTTTCGAAAGACGGAAGTATGGGCAAACAGAATCTAGATAGTTACAGCAATGCGTTGCAACCTTTTTCAAAAAACATTTATTTTATTCCTGGTAGTTCAGATTGGGAATCGGGTTTAAAAGGACTCAAAGCACAAGAGGATTATTTAGAACAAGTATATAATAATAAAAATGTATTTCAACCAGAAAAGGGCTGCCCTATTAAAAGGATTAAAATTAATGATGATGTAGTATTACTGATTTTAGATTCACAATGGGCATTATCAAACTGGGACAAAATTCCAAGTATTAATGATGATTGTCACATAAAAACCAAGAGCGAATTTTATACAGAGGTAGAAAGTCAGATTGTAAAAAATCAAGGAAAAACAGTCTTGATAGCCGTGAATCATCCTATTACAGCTTATGGTAAATATGGAAATTCTTATTCTTTCGGAATTAACCCACAAAACATAAACAATAAGTTTTATAAAGAGTTTAGTGGTCGATTGTTGACCATAGCGCAACAATCCAAGAATGTAGTATTTGTTTCAGGTCATGAACAAAATATGCAATATATCGTAAAAAGAAAAGTGCCTGTGATTATTAGTGGTTCAGGTGGAATTACAACTCAAGTTGATGCTGGTAAGTATAGTAAATTTCATTCAAATGAATCAGGTTTTTCTAAAATAATAGCATATAAAGATGGTTCAATGTGGGTGAGCTTTTATGGTGCATCAAATAATTTTGATTCACCCATATATGTTTCCGAAGTAATTCGCCCAGAAGTTGCTGTTAGTTTACCCGACTATAATGAAGAAAGCACTCCTGCAATAGTTTCAAAATCTATTTATAAGCCAGAAGAATTAAAACGTACAGCCTTTTATAAGATGCTTTGGGGTAAGCATTATAGAGAAGATTACAAAACCCCAGTTGCTGTTAAATCAGCTTTATTGGATACGCTTTATGGAGGATTGTCGGTTATAAGGAAAGGCGGAGGACATCAAACTAATTCTTTGCGATTGGAAACAAAAGATGGTAAGAGTTATGCCATGCGTTCTACCAAGAAAAGCGCTTTAAGATTTATTCAATATTTCCTTTTCAAAACATATTATTTAGATCCAGAAATTGCAGATACATATTTTATACAATTGCTTCAGGATTATTGGACAACTGCAAATCCGTATGGTTCACTTACCATTGGAGATTTATCAGATGCCATCAATGTGTATCATGCAAATACCAAGATGTATTACATACCCAAGCAGAAAGCATTAGGTATTTACAATGACGATTATGGAGATAAAGTCTATTTTATTGAAGAGCGTTTAACAGATGGGCATGGTAATGTGGCAAGTTTAGGAAATACAAATACCATAGTTAGCACTTCCGATTTGTTTGAAACACTGCGGCGTAAAGACATCATTGAAATTAATGAAAGTCGTTATATACGGTCCCGTTTGTTTGATAACATTATTGGTGATTTTGACAGACATGAAGATCAGTGGCGTTGGGCCGTACAAGAGCAAAAAAATGGAGTGCCATAGTATGAGCCAATACCAAGAGATAGAGATCAAGCTTTTTCAGATTTTGATGGCTTTATGTTAGGCGCATTAACCACGTTAAGTCCACCAATGCGGTTTATGCAGCGTTATGATGAAACTTATGGCTCCGTTAAGTGGTTTAATGATGCAGGTGATGATGTAGATTTAACGGTCTTAATAAACCACACTCAAGATGATTGGTTGCGTGAAGCAAAATTTATTAAAGAAAATCTTACTGAAGATGTTATTGATAAGGTTTTTCAGAAATTTCCTAAAGAAATAGATCAACATAAAATTGCAAAAATCAAAAAAGCTTTACTTGGTAGAATTGATGGTGTTGAAGAAAATGCAATCAATCTATATCACTATTTGCGCAAAAATGTCATTATTACAGGAACCGATAAGGACGATCATTTTGTAATTACTCGTAAACCAAATGGGATTACTAATGTGAGTATTTATCGTATAAAACATGGCGAAAAGGGTGAAAAATATTGGGATGTAGACTATGATAAATCCGTAACTAACGAAATTTGGATTTATGGGCTAGATGACAAAGATATTTTTGAAGTAGTAGGAGTAGGAAATAAGTATATTAAATTGAAAATTATTGGTGGACTAAATAATGATACCTATCGTATTAATAACAAAAGGGGTGTGCGAGTATTTGACCAAAAATCAAAAAAGAACACGTTTGAAACACCAGTATCTAAAGTGCTTTCAGACAATTACGATTTAAGCACTTATTATTTTAAAAAGAACCGTAGAGATGTTTCGCAATTGATGCCTATTATTGGGTCAAATCCTGATATTGGATTAAAAATAGGAGGAAATTTTACATATACAAAAAATGGTCTACGTAGAAATCCGTTTACAGCAAAGCATAACATACAAGCTGCATATTTCACAAGTACATCGGGAATAAATGTACAGTATTCGGGTGAGTTCGCTAATATTTTTGAAAAAGTGAATTTAGGAATTAAAGCAGGTTTTAGTAGTCCAGATTTTACAAGCAATTTTTTTGGCTACGGAAATGAAACACTAAATTTTGATGATGTCTTAGATTTTGATTATAACAGAGTCCGTATTGAAAGAATGAATTTTTCACCATCACTAATTTTTAGAGGGTTTTACGGAAGTTTAATGGAGTTGGCTTTAAGCTATGAAAACATCGAGGTAGAGAACACAACAGACCGTTTTATTAGTATCGTAAACGCAAACCCAGCTGTGTTTGAAGGGCAAGATTTCTTTGGGGTACAAGCATCTTATGAATATAAAAGTTTTGATAATGAAGCACAGCCAAAAAGCGGTATAGGTTTTAAGATAACTACAGGGTACAAATCAAATTTTGATGAAGATCGCGGTTTTGCTTATGTGATTCCAGAATTACGTTTAACTACAAAAATCGACAGAAATGGAAGGCTGGTCTTTGCCACCAAATTTAAAGCACACTTTAATTTAAGCGACGAGTTTGAATTTCATCAGGCTGCTACTTTAGGTGATGGAAATGGACTACGAGGATTTAGACAAGAACGCTTTAGTGGTAAAACTTCGTTTTATCAAAATTCTGATCTAAGGTATTCAATTGGAAGAATACGCAACTCCATAATTCCAATATCTTTTGGTATTTATGGCGGCCTAGATTATGGTCGTGTGTGGATTGACAATGATAATTCAGATAAATGGCATATAACTCCAGGAGGTGGTTTGTTTTTTAATATATCGGGATTCACAACTGTTAATGCTGCTTATTTCACATCGGATGATGGAGGGCGCTTAAATATTGGGTTGAGTCTTGCATTTTAAGTTTTTGATTTAAATAGACCATTAGAAAAAGGCGAATAATGAAATCTAAGTATTGGAAAATAGTAAGAAGTTATTTTGTTGGTTGGTTTATAGCAATGCTACTATGGGAGTTGCTGCGAAATACAGACCAAATTCCGCTTCATTTAACCGAAAATTCTTTATCTGAACGAATTATATCCTTTGCAATGTCATGGGGTAGTCAGGCTCTTTGTTATGGAGTTCTACATGTTTTTATTGATCGTTATATTAAAGGGAGAATTCCATTTGCTAGATTATTAATGGTGACATTGGTGCTTCAAATATTTGTTGGACTTATAATTTTGATTGTGATGTTCTCTCTTTTTAAGTTTGTTGGAGTCCTTGAATCCAGTCTATCCCTCTCCGAGTTTATTTTACAACCCCTAATTATTGTAGCCTTTATTTATGCAATTGTAACCAATTTTGTCATTGTCTTATTTATTTATATCCTTCTGTTACTGGGTGAGGGTAATTTGCTGAAAATGATGAGAGGAAAGTTTTATAAACCGAAGGTAGAAGAACGTGTATTTATGTTTGTCGATTTAAGAGATTCAACGACTATCGCAGAGAAGCTAGGGCACATAAAGTATAGTCTGTTAATTCAAGATTGTTTCTATGATTTGGCTGTCGTTCATAATTATGGTGCAGAAATTTGTCAATATGTTGGTGATGAAGCTGTATTAGTGTGGCCAGTAAAAGAAGGATATAAATATATAAATTGCATCAACGCTTTTTATGCATTTCAAGAATGTATTAAGAAAAGAAAAGATCATTATATGAAAGAATACAATATGGTTCCCGAATTTAAAGCAGGTGTTAACATGGGGAAAATAACGATTACAGAAGTTGGTGAGTTTAAGCGCGAAATAGCGTACTATGGAGATACTATTAATACAGCTGCTAGAATACAAGGAGAGTGCAATCGTTTGAATTCTGATTTATTAATTTCTGAGGCAATACTGAATCAAATTCCGATTGAGCCTTGGTTAACTGCAAGTTTAAAAGGACAAGTACAGCTAAAAGGGAAGTCTAAAGTTATCTCTATTTACGCTATTGAAAAAGTAGAGTAGGCAATCTAAGCACAAAATTCTAAAAAATATTTGAAGCTAATTTATTATCCTAAATAAAAAAACCGCGATATCTTAAACAAGATAAATGCGGTTTTTGAAAGTGGTGCCTCCAGGAATCGAACCAGGGACACATGGATTTTCAGTCCATTGCTCTACCAACTGAGCTAAGGCACCCTCCATAAAACAGGCCTTTAAAAGCCTGTAACTGCTTATACAATTGCAAAGCACCTTGCGTAAGCGGATGCAAATATAAATCTATTTTAAGGATTCCAAAACATAAACTCAAAAAATATTAAAGACTTATGTTAGGGCCTGTAACTTATTGGGTTAGCTGTATATTTTTAAATGTTTGGCGTCTCAAAAATTATATCTAACATCTTTTAATAGTGTCTTAACAATCCTTTATTAATTCAAATTGTATTTTTATCCCTTCATAACTTCGAATGAATCTAATAATTGACGTAGGAAACTCCTTAATGAAGCTAGCGGTCTTTAATGATGGTAAGCTCCAAACAAAGGTAACTTCAGAAAAGAAAAACTTTTTAAGTGCTTTGAAAGGCATTATTAATGATTTTTCAGGATTGAAACATTGCATCGTTTCATCGGTAGGTAGTTTTTCAGAAGAAGAACTTCATGTGTTGAAACAGTGTCTTTCTGTGATTGTTCTTTCTCATGAATTGAAGTTGCTATTCATTAATGAATATGCAACGCCTACAACATTAGGAGTGGATCGAATTGCATTAGTTTGTGCAGCAGCATATCAGTATCCTAATAAGAACGTCTTGGTTATTGATGTTGGAAGTTGTATTACATATGACTTTTTAACTTCAGAAAACAAGTATTTGGGAGGAGCCATTGCACCTGGTCTAGAGATGAGGTATAAAGCCCTGCATCATTTCACGGCTAATTTGCCGCTTTTGACTGCTAAAGTACCCGAAAACTTAGTTGGAAATTCCACGAACAATTCCATGCATATTGGGGTGTTTCAAGGAGTCATATCAGAAATCGAAGGGTTTGTGAATCGATATATCGAAAACTTTTCCCATTTAACAGTGATTTTAACAGGTGGAGACGCTCATTTTTTGCGAGATAGCATAAAAAATGACATCTTTGCCAACTCGAATTTTCTATTAGAGGGATTGAATTACATATTAGAAATTAACAAGGATTAATGTTGAAGCGAATTTTTATAGCAATCATGCTGTTGACCTCAGGTTTGGCCATGGCACAACAGGGAACCACATCTCCCTATTCATTTTTTGGAATTGGATCTCTTAAATTTAAGGGTACCGTAGAGAATAGGATGATGGGAGGGATTAGTGTTTACAGTGATAGTATACACTTAAATGTACAAAATCCCGCTGCTGTTGCTGGACTACGATTGGTAAATTATTCCTTAGCCGGTAGTCATAAATACAACAAAATAGAAACTGCTACCGAATCACAGACTGCAACCACCACCACTTTGGATTACCTTATTATGGGGATTCCTATGGGTAAATTTGGTGCTAGTTTTGGATTGATACCATATTCATCCTCTGGCTATAAGTTACAGAGCGAGACTGCAAACACGATAACCCAGTATGAAGGGTCGGGAGGACTAAATAAAGCTTTTTTTCAATTTGCATATCAAGTTACACCCAAATTTAGTGTAGGTGTTGATGCCAATTATAACTTCGGAAGTATTGAAAATATCGCAACCTTCGAACAAGAAGGTGTTCAGTTTGGCACTAGAGAAACCAATAATTCAAACCTTTTAGGGTTTAGTTATAATTTAGGTGCTATCTATAAAACAATGGTTACTGAAAAATTAGAGTTTATGTCTTCTGTAACATATACTCCTGAAACTGAATTTGTTTCAGAAAATTCTAGGATACTAGAGACGACCTTAATATTACCTTCGGGAACGGTAACTCCTGTAGATGTTAGAGATATTGATGTGGCCGACTCAGATTTTACCTTTCCATCACAGATTTCTCTTGGTGCTGGAATTGGAAAACCGAAAAAATGGTTTCTTGGGGGTGAGTATACTTCACAAAAAACAAGTAATTTTACAAATAGAACGTTCGAATTAGAAAATGCATCTTTCGAAGATGCCTCGAAATATAAGATTGGTGGATTTTATATCCCGAATTACAATGGGCTTGGAAGTTACTGGAAGCGAGTAGTTTATAGAGGGGGTTTTCGATTTGAGGAAACAGGAGTTGTTGTTAATGGAGAATCGATTAATGAGTTTGGCATATCTTTTGGAGTAGGACTACCTGTCGGCAGGTTGTTCTCTAATGTAAATGTTGGTTTTGAAATTGGAAGAAGAGGGACAACTAATGTCGGACTTGTAAAAGAAACATTTTTTAACACCTTCATAAGTTTGTCATTCAATGACAAATGGTTTGAAAAAAGATATTATGATTAATAAAATAAACACTACCACCATGAAAACGAAAGTTACTTTACTTCTAGCTA
>JAESTG010000216.1 GCA_016763715.1 Flavobacteriaceae bacterium | reverse complement strand
TCCACACATAATTTTATTCTTTAAATAATTCTGTTTCATTTTTCATCAAAAAAAAACCCGTCAAGTTAAAAACCTGACGGGCTGTATATTGTGACAAGGTTTCTGCTACGGGTTTCCGTTATTATTATTGTAATTATTTGAAATGATTGTAAACATTTTCCTTGTGTTATTTCTTTAGTAGCTGCAATGTTCAATAAAATAATTTATCTATCCAAATTTTAGCCAAAGAAAATTGCATTGGGTTTTTGAATCATGAGGAAGTGACCTATCGAGATATAAATCTAATGAAAGTCATGAATTGTTTACCTTAACTTCGGAAAATCCACAGGATTTACTTCGTGCATCATTTCGTACACTTTTTCAAAAATATCCTCAGTAGAGGGCTTTGAGAAGTAATCTCCATCGGTTGCGTAAGCTGGTCTGTGTGGTTTAGCAGCTAATGTTTGTGGCTTGCTATCCAAATGCTGATACCCATTTTGTTCATCTAAAATATGGTTCATGATGTAAGCAGAGGCTCCACCAGAAACATCCTCATCAACAACCAATAGTCTATTTGTTTTGGAGATGCTCTTTACCAAATCATGTGCGGTGTCCAGTGGAAGTAAGGACTGTACGTCAATTACTTCGGCATCAATGCCTACTTGCTGTAGTTCTTTGGCGGTCTCTTCTACAATACGAAGGGTACTTCCGTAGGAAACCAAGGTAATATCGGTTCCTTCTTTCACAGTTTCTACTACACCAATAGGTGTTCTAATGTCGCTTAGATTGCTAGGCATTTGTTCTTTTAAACGATACCCATTTAAGCATTCTATGACGATTGCTGGTTCGTCACTTGCCAATAGGGTATTATAAGACCCTGCTGCCTTGGTCATATTGCGAGGCACCAAAATATACATTCCTCTTAGTAGGTGTATCAACCCACCCATTTGTGAGCCACTATGCCATATCCCTTCCAAACGATGTCTACGAGTACGAACTATTAGCGGAGCTTTTTGCATTCCATTGGTACGGTACCGTAGTGTAGCCAAATCGTCGCTCATAATTTGGAGCGCGTATAAAATATAGTCGAGGTACTGGATTTCTGCGATAGGTCGCAAGCCTCTCATAGCCATTCCAATTCCTTGTCCTAAAATTGTTGCTTCTCGGATTCCTGTATCACTAACGCGTAACTCGCCATGTTTTTCCTGTAGTCCCTCTAAACCTTGATTTACATCACCAATGGTTCCGCTGTCTTCTCCAAAAATTAATGCCTCTGGATGATTGCTAAAAATACTGTCAAAATTATCACGTAACACCACACGTCCATCTACCCATTCTGCATCATTATTATATGCTGGTTTTACTTCGGAAATGTTTGTTGCTTTGGTTGCTGCTTCGGAATATAAATGTTTACTGTATTTGGGTTGAATAATCTCAAAGTAATTATTTATCCAATCCTGAAGTTGTCGTTTCTCCGTACTAGTCTCTGAAACAACATATCGCAATGCCTTTCGGGCTGTAGCAATAATATCTCTACGTAATGGCTCTGAATCTGCCGCTAAATCATTCTTAATTTTTTCAATGAAAGACTTGTTGTGACTGCTTTCTGCCAAATTGGACAATAGAGTGATGGCTTCAGCTTGCTCCTGTTTTTGAGGCGCTATATAAGCCTTCCAAGCCGCTTTCTTTCCTACATTCACTTCCTTTTTAAGCGTAGCTTCTATTTCGGACAGTGTTTCTTCCGAAGCAATTTCAGAAGAAATAATCCACTCTCTCATTTTTACATTACAATCATGCGCTCTTTCCCAAGCCAAACGATCAGGGCTCTTGTAACGTTCATGTGAGCCACTTGTGGAATGTCCTTGAGGCTGAGTTAATTCATTAACATGAATTAGAACTGGCACATGATTTTCGCGAGCTATTCTTCCAGCGTTTTGATATACGTCCATCAGTCCCGCATAGTCCCATCCTTTTACACGAATAATTTCATAACCATCTTCGTCTTCGTTACGCTGAAACCCTTTTAGGATTTCACTAATATTTTCTTTGGTGGTTTGGTGCTTTGCGTGTACAGAAATACCATATTCATCGTCCCAAACACTCATTACCATAGGTACTTGTAAAACCCCTGCAGCATTAATAGTTTCCCAAAATAGACCTTCACTTGTGCTTGCGTTCCCTATAGTTCCCCAAGCAACTTCGTTTCCGTTAACGGAAAGTGTGGTGTGGTTTTCTAAACCCTTAACGTTTCTGAATATTTTGGAGGCTTGTGCCAATCCCAATAAACGAGGCATTTGACCAGCAGTAGGAGAGATGTCTGCGCTACTGTTTTTTTGAGTCATTAGGTTTTTCCAACTCCCATCTTCATTAAGGCTATGGGTTCCAAAATGACCACCCATTTGCCGACCTGCGCTCATTGGATCAGCATTGATATCGGTATGGCCATACAGTCCAGCAAAAAATTGTTGGATTGTCAATTTGCCAATTGCCATCATAAAAGTTTGATCACGATAGTAACCACTGCGCCAATCTCCATTTTTAAAAGCTTTTGCCCAAGCCAATTGGGGTACTTCTTTTCCGTCTCCGAAAATTCCAAATTTTGCTTTTCCTGTAAGCACTTCTCTACGCCCAAGCAAACTACATTCACGACTTGTTACCGCAATTCGATAGTCATTTAAAACTTCCGCTTTAAAATCTTCAAAGGATAACTCGCTATTTGCTTTAGGGCTTGTTTGCATATTGTGGTATTTGACTTTTGCAAAAGTAGCAAAAACGACTGAATTTTCCAAGAGCCTTAGCTGTTAAACTATTGCGAAATTATCAGTAAATAGTACGATTACATAGTGTTTATTGAAAATTTGACATTTATTAGTTCAATTCACAATAAAAATAGCAAGTATTTAGAATGCTATTTACACACAAGTTAGTTGATGTATTCTATTTGTTTTCTAAGACAATCACCTTGATTATTAGCAGTATGAAGTATTGTATTATGAATATTTTATCAATATTATTTTAGGAGAAATATTTACGATTAGAGAATCTAGAGGCAAAACTGGAGAGTTAAAAGAGTGGAAAGGTAAAATTCTAATGATTAATACCATTCACGTGTGAAGAGACCGAGTAATGTTCTGATATCCAAAGTAACAATGAATCGAATTTTTTGGTCATAATTAGGCAGTCCGGGTTCCCAGCCTAGGTTAGAATAAAGAGGGAAATACAACTCGAAATAATCAGCAAGTAGATTGGCTCTAATACCTGTATCCCAAACGCCTTTTGCTGCTTGGCCTTTGTTTTTTATCACTCCAATATCACCATAGGCGTAGATCCAGTTCCATATATTGGTACTTCCGTTGAGTGTGGCAATAAATTGGTTGGCAAAAGCGGGTTCTAATTGTGATTTGAAGCCTCCTTCGGCTATGATAAGCTGTTGGCTAAATAACCCTGTATCTTCACTTCTTCCGTAGTAATTGTAGTCAAATAAGTAATCGGTGGGTCGATCTAAAGCAAAGCTAAAAAAGTCGTTATTACTCCCAGAGTCATTAAAGATAAAAGCACCAGCATAAAATCGTAAATTCAACTGTCGATTGCTATTAAAGAGCTTACGATATTCGAATTGGGCTGATACTTTGCTGAATTTTTGAGAAATTTGATAGTCAAATAACCCTCGATAATAGTTAATGAGGTTCTTATCTGAGTATACGTATTGCAAATTAAATACACTATAATTGGGTTCCTGATCTGGATCGTTTTCATCAATATCACGGAAGATATTTATATTCCGCATGTTAATATATTGTCTCTTATTTTTCCGCAAATCATTGTTATCTCTGAATGCAAAAGTGATGAATGGGCTGAGTCTTTTATAAAATAAACCTTCGTTGTATGAATAGGTGTTTCCTGAAATTCCATAGCGAGTGGAGTAGTGATTGCCTTTATCAATGTATTTTGTAAATGAAACTGAGGCTTTTCCAATGATAGTCTTGGAGTTAAAACCATATTGAGGGACTATCTTATAGCTAAGTCCTTTGGGGAGGAAAGTTCTGTTATAAACCTTAGCGCCTATACTAAAGCCATCGTATAGGTTGTATTGAAACTCTGGCATAAAGAATAATTGGTTGTATTCTGGATCTTCTACATCTTTCAGTAATCTAAACTGTAATGGACGATTAAATAATCCTCCTAACTTTTTAGTGTTGTTTCGGCGATTGATTTCTGGAACAATGGCCTCATGGTTGAGCACAAGTTTCTTAACGTTCTTTTTGGGAACCATTATTAGGGAAATACTATCCACAGGGTTCATCCATTTTTTGAAAACTATTTCGTCCTTATTGAGTCCATAAATTGAAATAGGCATCACGTTATTTCGCTTACTATAAACACTTACTTGTAAAGAGTCTCCGATTTCTTTCACCTTTTTTATTTTGAAATCGAGGGTCGTTCGTTTAATCACATATTCATCAAAGAACCAGCTAAGTGGAAGTTCTGTATTTTGTTTCAG
>JAESTG010000215.1 GCA_016763715.1 Flavobacteriaceae bacterium | reverse complement strand
ATTGTAGTCGGAATTTCAATTGGTGATTTGAACGGAATTGGCAGTGAAGTGGTTTTGAAAACTTTTCAGGATCCGCGAATGCTGGATTTTTGTACTCCTGTGATTTTTGCTTCAGTTAAAACCATGTCTTTTTTTAAAAAAGCATACGAACTTGATGTGAGTTTGCATGGAATTGATAATCTTCAAGAAATAGTTCATAAGAAAATTAATGTATTCAATGTTTGGAAGGAGCCCGTTATAGCCTCCTTCGGAACTGAGGATCCAAAAATGGGTGCCTACGCAATCAAATCATTAGAGGCTGCTGTTTCAGCATTAAAAAAATCTGAAATAGATGTCTTAGTTACCGCACCTATAAATAAAAGCAATGTTCAGTCTGAAAGTTTCAATTTCCCTGGACATACCGATTATTTGGCTAAAGAACTGGAAGGGGATAGTTTGATGCTAATGATTTCTAATGAACTGAAAGTGGGATTGCTTACAGATCATGTTGCTGTTAAGGATATTGCCAAGACCATAACCAGAGAACTTATAGACAAAAAGATTAATACTATACATAAAACGTTGATTGAAGACTTCGGGGTTGTGAGGCCAAAAATCGCAATTTTGGGTATTAACCCACATACTGGAGATAATGGGGTGATTGGTAATGAAGATGACACTGTTTTACGTCCAGCGTTGGATAATATTAGGAATAATGGAAAAGTAGTCATGGGACCATATGCAGCCGATAGTTTTTTTGGTTCTGGAAATTATAAAAATTTTGACGCTATTATAGCTTCATACCATGATCAGGGGCTTATTCCTTTCAAAACTTTAGCCTTTGGTAGTGGAGTAAATTATACTGCTGGGTTGAATAGAGTACGAACATCACCAGATCATGGAACGGCTTATGACTTAGCTGGCAAGAATACAGCAAGTGCCGAATCCTTTAAAGAAGCGGTTTTCCAAGCGATAAACATTTATAAAAAGCGAATGGAATACCAACAAATATCAGAAAACCCTCTAAAAACTAGCCGTAGGAAATTGACACCAAAAAAGAATTCATAATTCGAATTGATGTATTAAAATATTTTTTATCTTTGCAGCCGCCTTATTCGTAAGGTAATAGCATAAATTACGGTGTGATTATGAAGGAACAGAAAGAATATACCATTCCTTTTGTGGGATTAAAAGTTGGAGAACACACTTACAATTTTGAAATTAACAATACGTTCTTTGAGCATTTTGAGTACGACGAATTTAATGAAGCAAACCTTCATCTCGATGTACTGTTGAACAAAACAGAGACCATGCTTGAGTTTACACTTTCTTTCAAGGGAGCGGTAAATGTTAACTGTGATACAACCAATGAGCCTTTCGATCAAAAGGTAGATGAGGTTTATCATTTTGTGGTAAAGTTTGGAGAGGAATTCAATACTGAAAATGAAGACCTTTTAATTATTCCTTATGGAAGTTTCGAAGTAAATATTCAACAATACATTTATGAATCTATTGTGTTGGGAATGCCAACTCGTAGAATTCACCCTGGAGTGGAAGATGGAACATTAAAAAGTGAAATACTCAATAAACTTGAAGAATTAAGCCTGAAGTTGGAGAATACAGCTGAAGAGAAATCTACAGATCCTCGTTGGGACGATTTAAAAAAATTATTAACGGACAAATAATATAAGTAATGGCACATCCTAAAAGAAAAATCTCAAGAACTAGAAGAGATAAAAGAAGAACACATTACAAAGCCACAGTACCTCAAATTGCAACAGACCCAACGACGGGAGAATCGCATCTATATCATAGAGCGCACTGGCATGAAGGAAAATTGTATTACAGAGGTCAAATTGTAATTGACGCAGTAGAAGAGGTAGAAGCTTAGGCTTCCCATCATAAAATTTATAGACTCTCACCATCCCTTTTTTAGGAAGTGAGAGTTTTTTATTAGAATTTTTTTAAGAATCAAAAAAAGTTAATTTTCACTCTTTTTTGATTAAAAATTAGTATTTTTCACTCCTTTTTAATAGAATTTGGCTTTTTTAGTGAATTTTAATTCAATTTTATGAGTAAAATCACAGCAGCAATTACAGCTGTAGGGGGATATGTCCCAGACTATGTTCTTACCAACCAAATTTTGGAAACAATGGTAGATACTAATGACGAATGGATTACATCTCGTACTGGTATTAAAGAACGTAGAATTTTAAAGGAGAAAGGCAAGGGGACATCCTATTTGGCTATACAAGCCGCGAAGGATCTTCTCAAGAAAAGTAATATCGACCCAAAGGATATTGATCTTGTGATTATGGCAACAGCCACACCCGATATGCCAGTCGCAGCAACAGGTGTTTACGTAGCTACAGAAATTGGAGCCGTGAACGCTTTTTCATTTGATCTGGCTGCAGCCTGTTCTAGTTTTCTCTTAGGAATATCCACAGCTGCAAAATATATCGAATCAGGACGATACAAAAAAGTACTGCTCATAGGTTCGGATAAGATGTCTTCTATCGTTGATTATGAAGATAGGTCGACCTGTATCATTTTCGGTGATGGAGGGGGTGCAGTTTTGTTTGAACCAAATACAGAAGGCTTAGGCGTTCTGGATGAAATTTTACATACAGATGGCTCTGGAAGACCTCATCTAAAAATAGATGCTGGAGGTTCTATTATACCTGCAACAGCAGAAACAGTGGCCAATAAACAACATTTTCTTTTTCAGGATGGAAAAACGGTTTTCAAATTTGCCGTTTCCAACATGGCAGACGTAAGTGAGAAAATAATGTGCCGTAACGGACTTACTAGTGATGATGTAGCCTGGTTAGTTCCACACCAAGCGAACAAGCGAATTATTGATGCCACCTCAAAGCGAATGAACTTACCTAAGGAAAAGGTGATGATTAATATTCACAAATACGGAAATACAACATCTGCAACTCTTCCATTGTGCTTAAACGATTATGAAAAGCAACTGAAGAAAGGTGATGATATAATTTTTACTGCCTTTGGCGGTGGATTTACATGGGGTTCTATTTATTTAAAATGGGCCTATAATTCAAACTAAATGGACAATCAACAACTATAATATGGATATAAAAGACATTCAAAATCTGATCAAGTTCGTGGCTAAATCTGGAGCCACTGAAGTGAAACTTGAAATGGAAGATGTGAAAATCACCATTAGAACAGGTGAAACTGGAAAACCAGAAACGACCTATTATCAGCCAATGCCAGCGGCAATTCCTTTAGAACAACAGCCTATTGCTGTAAGTGCTCCTGTTGGGGCTGTAGCTGCATCAGGTGCAAATCCTAGTACGCCTAAGGAAGATGAGAGTTCAAAATATGTTACTATAAAATCTCCAATTATTGGAACATTCTATCGCAAACCTTCACCAGACAAACCTGTTTTTGTGGAAGTTGGTGATACTGTTGCAGTTGGTGATGTTCTTTGTGTCATTGAAGCGATGAAGCTTTTTAATGAAATAGAGAATGAAGTCTCAGGTAAAATTGTGAAAGTACTCGTTGACGATTCCTCTCCAGTAGAGTTTGATCAACCATTATTTTTAGTAGACCCTTCTTAATCATTAATCTCAATTCATAGTTTCCTTTTTCATTGTCTGGAAACTGAATTTTGGAATTTGAAACAATATGTTCAAAAAAATATTAATTGCCAATAGGGGAGAAATTGCATTGCGCATTATTCGTACCTGTAAGGAGATGGGAATCAAAACGGTTGCGGTATATTCTACTGCAGATGCAGAGAGTCTACACGTACGATTTGCTGATGAGGCAGTATGTATTGGACCTCCATCAAGTGCAGAGAGTTATTTGAAAATTTCAAATATAATTGCTGCGGCAGAGATTACCAATGCAGATGCCATTCATCCTGGATATGGGTTCCTTTCGGAAAATGCAAAGTTTTCCAAAATCTGCGAGGAGCATAGTATTAAATTCATCGGTGCTTCTGCTAGTATGATTAATCAAGTGGGAGATAAGGCCATGGCCAAATCGACTATGAAAGCTGCTGGTGTGCCTTGTGTGCCTGGAAGTGAAGGCGTGATACCCGATTTCAAAACTTGTATAAAAGTTGCTAAGGCTACAGGGTATCCTGTTATGTTGAAAGCTAGTGCTGGAGGTGGAGGAAAGGGAATGCGAGCCGTTTGGAAAGAAGAAGACTTGCAAGATGCTTGGGACTCTGCTCGTCATGAAAGTAAAGCTGCTTTTGGAAATGACGATATGTACATAGAGAAACTAATTGAAGAGCCACGTCATATCGAAATACAGATTGTTGGAGATAGCAACGGAAAAGCATGTCACTTAAGTGAAAGAGATTGTTCTATTCAACGTAGACATCAAAAATTAACGGGAGAAACCCCTAGTCCTTTTATGACCAATAAGTTGCGGAAAAAGATGGGGGATGCAGCTGTAAAAGCAGCCGAGTACATTAAATACGAAGGAGCTGGGACGGTAGAATTTTTGGTCGATAAGGATCGAAATTTCTACTTTATGGAAATGAATACTAGAATCCAAGTAGAGCACCCAATTACAGAGCAAGTTGTAAACCACGATCTTATTCGAGAACAAATCTTGGTGGCTGCAGGAGTTCGTATTTCAGGGAAGAACTATTTTCCTTCGTTGCACTCTATAGAGTGTCGTATTAACGCAGAGGATCCTTATAATAACTTTCGACCATCTCCAGGAATGATTACCACATTACATGCACCAGGAGGACATGGTGTTCGTTTGGATACTCATGTGTATGCAGGATATGTTATTCCTCCGAACTATGATTCGATGATTGCTAAGTTGATTACAACGGCTCAAACCCGTGAAGAAGCTATTAGTAAAATGAAGCGTGCTTTGGATGAGTTTGTAATTGAAGGAGTATCTACTACTATCCCATTTCATCGTCAGCTCATGGATGATCCTGCTTATGTAGAAGGAAATTATACAACTGCTTTCATGAACGATTGGGAAATGCTAGAGCCTGAAGAAGAATAAGAGCAGTTTAGATTCAAATTTATTGCACCCTATTTCAAAAGTCACCTCTTTTTGGATAGGGTGCTTTTTGTTTTAAAGAAGGAAGCGTACCTTCCTTTAAAAATTTAATAGGTGAATATCCTTTTTTTACTTTCAGCCTTCCCTTTTATTGTACGCTTTCGGATCTTCTTTTGCTTTGGGAGCGCCAATTTTGAGCATAGTATTGACTTTCTCTACCACTAAAGGAACCCAGCTAATGGATAAAAGAGACACCTTTTAAAGGCAATTCACCTACTTATAAATACATTAAATGATTATATGAATTTAAGCTATTGGGAGTATAAGACTTGGTTATCCAATATAGATTTTGCTATTGTTGGAAGCGGTATTGTTGGACTTAGTTGTGCTTTATCGCTTCGGAAAAAACACCCCAAAAGTAAAATAGTGGTATTTGAGAAGGGAATATTGCCTAGTGGCGCGAGCACCAAAAATGCTGGTTTTGCCTGTTTTGGGAGTCTGTCTGAAATATTAGACGATTTAAATTCACATTCTGAAGAAGAGGTGATACAATTAGTTCGAGATAGAGTTAAGGGTTTAGAGCTGTTGAGGGAAAATTTAGGAGATTCTGTAATTGATTATCAACAGCTTGGAGGATTTGAATTATTTACATTGAATGATGTTGAATTATTTGAAAACTGCATTGATAAAATTTCTTATGTAAACAATTTACTTAAAAGTGTGTTTTCTTCGGAAAAAGATGTGTTTTTGCTTAAAAAAGACCCTTTTATGTTTAAAAAGATTCAAAACCGTGTTATTTTTAATCATTTAGAAGGGCAAATTGACACAGGGAAAATGATGAATGCTCTTATTCGAAAATGCACTAAAAACGACATATTTATCCTCAATTCATGTGAAATAACATCATTTTCGAACCAAAATGACCAAATATCTCTTGTTTTGAATGATTTAATAGATTTTTCAGTGGAGAAGCTTTTTATTGCTACGAATGGTTTTGCAAAGCAGTTTATAGATTATGATGTTCAGCCAGCACGTGCGCAGGTTTTAATAACGAAACCTATTCAGAATTTAGATATAAAAGGCACTTTTCATTTGGATAGGGGATATTATTATTTTAGGAATATAAATGACCGAATTCTTTTCGGTGGTGGACGCCAATTAGACTTTAAAACAGAAGAGACGTCGCAGTTAGGCCTTACCGAATTGGTTCAGAATAAATTAGAAGAAATCCTACGAACAACAATTTTACCAGAAACTACGTTTGAAATAGAGACCCGATGGAGTGGAATTATGGGGGTAGGAGCACACAAAAAACCAATCATAAAAGAATTAATGCCCAATGTCTATTGCGGTGTCCGTTTAGGAGGTATGGGGGTTGCTATTGGAAGCTCCTTGGGAAAACAGCTAGCTGAACTGGCATAAAAATGTATTTATCATTTGATATCTGCTATTGGTGAGCAGAAGGATGTAATAGCTTATGTGAATCTAAAAATGCTCAAAAAACTAACCAGATTTATTGTAAAGACCCTTCTTTGGTTCTTAGTGTTCAGTATAGCATGGGTGTTACTTTATAAGTATGTTTCTGTCCCATACACGCCTCTAATGGCTATTCGAACCGCCAAAGCAAACACTAGCTATGAAACAAAACATCAATGGGTTCCTATGATAGCTATTTCTAAAGAAATACAATTGGCAGTAATCTGTGCCGAAGACCAACAGTTTTTAAATCATAATGGGTTTGATTATGAGGCCATTGAAAAGGCATACAAGAGTAATAAAGAAGGTAGAAAACTACGGGGTGGAAGCACCATTTCGCAACAGACTGCTAAGAACGTTTTTCTATGGCCTGGACGTAGTTGGTTTCGAAAGGGAATGGAAACCTATTTTACTTTTTTAATAGAAACGTTTTGGAGTAAAGAACGAATTTTAGAAGTGTATTTGAATAGTATAGAAATGGGTGACGGTGTTTATGGCGTAGAAGCGGCATCGGCTTATTGGTTCAATACCACAGCAAAGAACCTCTCTAGTCATGAGGCGGCAGCAATCGCATCTATTTTACCCAATCCTCGAAAATACAGAGCTTCCCCTAGAACCAATTATCTTGAAAAGAGGAAACAATGGATTTTACGTCAAATGAACAATTTTGGGAACCTTAATTTCGAAGAAAAATGACCCCTACCGAAGTAAAAGAAACGCTGCTTTTAATGTGTGTTAAGTATGTAAGAGACCGAAAAGAAAAAATTCTTACATCTATTTCAAATATTGAAGATTCTCTTTTCGATGAAGGAAAGAGTACCGCGGGTGATAAACATCACACTGGCAGGGCTATGCTTCAAATTGAGCGCGAGAACGTTGGAGTGCAGTTGTTAGAATTAGAAAAAACGGAGGCCGTTGTACATAAAATTTCTATTTATTCTAGTGCTAATATTATTCGTATGGGAAGCTTAGTTTCTACCAAGAATGCAAATTACTTTTTAAGTATTTCGGCTGGAATGGTAGCAGTAAATGGAGAAAATTATATCTGTATTTCTATAGGATCTCCTATTGGACAATTACTGCTCGGTAAAAAGAAGGGAGATACTTTTTCTTTTAGAGCGAGCACTTTTCAAATCACAGAGGTTTCGTAATACGCGATTTTCATTTGAGATATAACTTTTGGTTTTCATCCAATCTTGTGGGATGATTAAAATAGATATTCAGCCTGTTTTGTTGGGCTTGAATGAGGTAATAGCCTCCTTTAAAATAACTTTTAACTACGGTTACAGATAGTTTTGTCTTCTCTTCTGAAACTTTTAGTTGATGTGGAAGGAATATCTTTTCTTCGGAAGAGAATATACCTGCGGGAATAATGGTAACCTCTCCAAAAAAACTAGCCTCGTAGGCAGAAGCAATATTTTTATAAACGGAATGCGTTGTCCCATATGAAGCAATCGTTCCTTGCTTTAAAATGAGCATTGTATCTGAAAAGGACAATGCCTCATCACTGTCATGAGTGGCTGTGATACAACAAATACCATTTTCTTTGAGATAAGAAAAAAGATTCCTCCGCAGCTTGTTCTTTCTGAAAGCATCAATACTGCTAAAAGGTTCATCTAACAATAATAGCTTTGGCTTATTTGCAAGGGCTTTTGCCAGAGCTACCCGTTGTTTTTGTCCTCCGCTGAGGTTTTTTACCAAAGTATTTTTAAAGGGTACCATATCAACAATATTGAGCAAACCGTTTACGCGTTGCTCGTCTTTTGCCATATGCATTCGAGATAAATGTGTGGCAATATTTTCTGCTACAGAGATAAATGGCATTACATCATATTCCTGAGT
>JAESTG010000214.1 GCA_016763715.1 Flavobacteriaceae bacterium | reverse complement strand
TTTAAACTAAATTTTTAGTTGATTCTGTTTCAATTAAAAAAAAACGATTTAAGAAATTAAATACCAATTCTAAATTAGTTCGTAAGAAAAAATAATTCAATTTTAAGTTCATTCCTCAACAGCGTCCTTCATCACCCATCCTTTATTTTTATCAGGTGTTTGTATCCAGTAGTGATGCTTTTGCCATTGAGGAGTCCATGGACCTGTTGTTGAAAAATAGTTTCCTTTTTTATTTTTATCTAAGACCCTAATTACCTCTCCTTTCTTCATTTGTCTGTCTACAGCATGATCCAGTTTTCTTAAATTACAATCTTTCTTTATTTGTGTAGTTTTTCTTTCCTTAGACCATTCTATTCTTTTTCGAACCTCGGATTGTGGGTTCATTTTCCCGAGAACTTCTTTCAACTTAGCATCCTCTCCAGGTAAACTTAGAAACAAGGAAGGAATTTCTTTTTTATAATAAACCGAATCTTTTTTGGAAAGATCTATGGGGGGATCTCCCTGAGTCTCGCTAAAAACTCCATCCAAATACTTTTGTGTATGCTCAGATGATAGTTGGTAATGCAAGTAGTTTTCAAACGTAAGATAATGCGATTTTAAGTTAGTCACGAGAGAATGTTCTTTTTCGAAACCCATATTACCTCCTGGTCCATCATCCATTTTACCCCCAATTCGAGCAATGTTTAACCATTCAGTGAATTCAGTGATACGAGCTTGTTTGATCTTTTGCTTGTTGCTTTTTTTACCTGATGGAATTTTATTCGTTTCTTCTAATGATTTCTTAATGTTTGTCGAGGTAGCATTATGTAGTTCAAAGGTTAAGTCACCGCGTATTTTTTCTTTTTTCTTTTCATATTTTTCGTTAATTAGAATTTGTCTTTTATGAAACGAAAAATTGCTGTGATACCCAAAAAATATTAGAATTAAAAACTTATTAGTCTTCAAATATTGAGCTACTTCCTCTTTAAAAGTTTTATTTTTCATGAGTTCATCGAAAACTTCAATAATCTCTGATGGCCCAGTCACGGAATCGCCAAATGAATTACTATTTATGGGAATACCTTTTTGTAGCTGAATGACAGGCTGCAATTGAACAGTTTGCGCTATTGACAATGGATCGTTAATTAATTTCTGAATACCATTAAGCTGTTTAGACTGTTGACTGTTATTGGCAGAAGATTGTAATTTTTCATGGGCACGAGAACTTGACCGATTATCATTAAATTGAAAAAGGTTGGGGCTTTTCAAAATTTGATGGAGATTATTTTTAGTTTCAGTAGACTTAGTTGGCTTTGTTTCTCTTTTCAACATATCCTGCAATTGAAAAATCTGCCTCAAAGGTGGGGGGGAATAGAATCAATTAAAATACGTATTAGTACGTAAAAGCCTTACTGTTCACACGTATGACTAACAAAAAAAGTAGAAGCTGAGGGCTACCCACTTTACAGTTCGTCACTTTTCTCTCCTTGTCCAGTCATCATCAAAAAGGCCTTTAAAAAACCGTTGAGGTCTCCGTTGAGTACAGCATCAGTATTACCCGTTTCATGACCAGTACGCACATCTTTGATGAGTTTATAGGGGTGAAGGACGTAGTTTCGTATTTGTGACCCCCATTCAATGGACATTTTGTTGCCCTCTATTTCTGCTCGTTGAGCTTGTTGTTTGCGCAATTCAATTTCGTACAACTGAGATTTCAACATCTTCATCGCTTTTTCTCTGTTCTCTAATTGCGAGCGTGTTTCAGAATTATGAATTACAATTCCGCTAGGGTGGTGGGTTAAAATGGCTTTGGTTTCCACTTTGTTCACATTTTGTCCCCCAGCACCTCCACTACGGGCAAAATCCCATGAAATATCGGAAGAGTTAATGTCAATTTCTATACTGTCATCTACAAGTGGGTACACATACACACTGGCAAAACTTGTATGTCGTTTGGCATTGCTATCAAAGGGGGAAATACGCACTAAACGATGCACCCCATTCTCACTCTTTAGCCACCCAAAGGCATACTCGCCTTCAATTTCAAGGGTAACGGTTTTTATTCCAGCAGCATCACCCGCGTTGAAGTTGAGCTCTTTTACCTTGAATCCATTTTTTTCAGCCCACATTAGGTACATGCGCATGAGCATTTCGGCCCAATCACAGCTTTCGGTACCACCAGCACCTGCAGTTATTTGAAGGACAGCGCTGAGGTCGTCTCCTTCCTCGCCGAGCATATTTTTAAACTCAAGTGCTTCTATAACCTCCAATGCCTGAGCATACCTCTCTTCAACGTTTTCAGCCTCGCCTTCTCCTTCTTTAAAGAATTCAAAAATAACTTCGGCATCGTCGGTAAGGGTGATGCCTTTTTCGTAGTCTTCGACCCATTTCTTTTTATTCCGAAGTAACTTCATAAAAGCTTCTGCTTCCTGAGGGTTGTTCCAGAAATTGGGGTCGAAAGTTTTCTCTTCGTCGTTGGTAATCTCTATTTTTTTGCCAGCAACGTCAAAGATACCTCCTTAACGCATCCAGGCGATTTCTGAGATCTTTTAAGTGATCTTGTGTTATCATATATTTGGTCCCGTGGAATAGGGTATATTTTATTAGTTCGTATAAATCTTTTGTAAAAATAGAATTAAACTTTTCAAGCTGAAATTATTTTGAAGATAATTTAGTAGATTAGATGCCTCCCCGATTTAAATTATTTGGATATGATAAGA
This sequence comes from Flavobacteriaceae bacterium, assembly GCA_016763715.1. Next base: position 2,203 of record JAESTG010000214.1, on the reverse strand, counting down.
AATACCCTAGCAGTCGTACTACTTTTAGTCACTACTGCGGTTTCTGCACAATTTCTTGACACTAAGAAAGATCTTCAACCTTTTAGTGGTTTTTTCAATTTTCATTATTCTGAAAAAGAAGGAAACATCTATTTAGAAGTTCCAATGGTCAAAATAGACCAAGAGTTTCTTTATGTTCATTCTTTACGTACTGGATTAGGATCCAATGATATTGGTTTGGATCGTGGACAGTTAGGAGGACAGGCGATTGTAAAGTTCGTTAAAAGCGGAAATAAACTGTTGTTACTTCAACCCAATCAAGATTACCGGGCTATTACCGATAATGAACTGGAACGAAAGTCTATTACTGAAGCCTTTGCCAAGTCGGTGCTTTTTGGCTTCGATATTAAAGAAACCAAAGGGAACAATTACATCATAGATTTTACAGGTTTTTTAATGTTGGATGCACATGGTGTTGCTCAACGATTGAAATCAGGAAAAGAAGGGACTTACAAATACGATAAGTCACGTTCGAGTGTTTGGATGGAGCGTACAAAATCATTTCCGAAGAATACCGAATTCGAAGCATTATTAACCTTCACAGGGCAACCAACGGGGCGTAATTTGCGGAAGGTAGCTCCTAATGCATTTTCTATCTCGGTAATACAGCATCACAGTTTTGTTGAATTGCCTGATAATAACTATAAACCTCGTGTTTTTATGCCCAAAAGTGGAGCTATTTTTATGAGTTATCAGGATTATAGTGCACCCATTTGGGAGTCGGTTAAGAAACGCTATGTTGTGCGCCATAGATTGGAAAAGAAAGACCCCAATGCCAAAATAAGCGAAGCCAAAGAGCCTATTATTTATTATTTAGACCCAGGGACTCCAGAACCAGTACGTTCAGCCTTGTTAGACGGAGCAGGCTGGTGGAATCAAGCATACGAAGCTATTGGATACAAAGATGCTTTTCAAGTTAAAATGCTTCCTGCCGATGCAGATCCAATGGACGTGAGGTATAATGTAATTCAGTGGGTACACCGTTCTACTCGGGGATGGAGTTATGGTGGAAGTGTGGTCGACCCCAGAACGGGGGAAATCATCAAAGGTCATGTAAGTTTGGGGAGCCTGCGTATTCGTCAGGATTTTATGATTGCTCAGGCATTGGCCAATCAACCGTTTAAGGACCGAGTGGACAATCATGAAGTAATGATGAAAATGGCATTGGCTCGTATTCGTCAGCTTTCTGCGCACGAAGTGGGACATACCATTGGTTTTGCACATAACTTTAGTGCGAGTGCCTTTGGGAGAGCTAGCGTGATGGATTATCCACACCCAACCTTAACATTGAAAAATGGTGTAGTCGATTTTAGCAATGCGTACGCCACAGGAATAGGGGAGTGGGATAAAGTAACTGTAGCTTATAGTTACAGCGACCGAAATCCTAATTTGAATGAGAAATCATATTTAAGCGGAATTATAAAAAAAGCTAGTGACCGCGGATTGTATTTTATCACCGATAGTGATGCAAGAGCAAGAGCAGGAGGACATAGTAAAGCACATTTATGGGATAATGGTTCAAATGCTTCGGAAGAATTATTCAATTTGCTTAAGTTACGTGAAGTAGCCATCTCCAATTTCTCTGAAGATAATTTTCGAGACTTTGAGCCGTATTCAGTGTTGGAAGATGTATTTGTTCCTTTGTATTTCTATCATCGTTATCAAACTGAAGCAGCTGTAAAATCGGTTGCAGGAATAGATTATACCTATGCAAGCAAGGGTGATGAGGATACCTATCAAGTATTACCAAGGAAAGAACAGCAGCGGGCTTTAGATGCAGTACTTAAGACTATAGAGCCTAGTACACTTGCTATTCCGAAATCACAGTTAAAATTATTTCCACCCAGAGCATTTGGTTATGGACGCACAAGAGAATCGTTCAAAAGTAAAATGGGGGTAGCTTTTGATGCCTTAGGTGCTGCCGAAGCGGCCAGTGATATGACACTTAAATTATTGCTGTACCCAGAACGTGCCAATCGATTGATTCAACAAAAGGCGATGGACAAACATAATTTGGGCTTGGATGATTTATTAGATCAGTTGGTAGGAGCAACTTTTAGTAAACCTAAAGGATCGGCTTATGAGCAAGAATTACAACGTACGATACAGTTTGTGACCTTGCAGCACATTATGAACTTGGTAGCTAGTAAGAGAACGATTCCGC
>JAESTG010000213.1 GCA_016763715.1 Flavobacteriaceae bacterium | reverse complement strand
TGTCTTCATAAATTCTAAAATCACTGTAATTACCAGGGAAATCTTCAATCACCCCTTGGCCACGGAATATGAATAAATGATCCACAATTTTATCCATAAAATAACGGTCGTGTGAGACAACAATTAAACACCCTGGGAAGTCTAATAAAAAGCTCTCTAGTACATTAAGCGTTACAATATCTAAGTCGTTCGTAGGCTCATCAAGAATAAGGAAATTTGGGTTTTGAATAAGTACGGTACATAAATACAATCGTTTTCGCTCACCACCACTTAATTTATTTACAAAATCGTATTGCTTTTTACGGTCAAACATGAATCGTTCCAGTAGTTGCTGTGCTGAAATTTGTCGTCCTTTTTTTAATGGAATATAATCTCCGTAATCTCGAACTACATCAATTACTTTTTGGCCTTCCTTGATTTGAATTCCATCTTGGGTGTAATAGCCAAACTTGACGGTATCACCAATAATCACCTTTCCAGCATCTGGAGCGGTGCTCCCTGTCATGATATTTAGAAAAGTAGATTTTCCAGTTCCGTTTTTTCCAATAATACCTAGTCGTTCGCCTCGAAGAAAATTGTATTCAAATTTATGGAACAAGTTGATGTCGCCATAGGATTTGGAAATACCATGTAGTTCGACCACTTTGGTTCCCATGCGCTCCATATTGAGTTCCAATTCCATTTCATGATCGTTTCGGCGTTGATGTGCGCGGGCTTTAATTTCAGTAAAATCATCTATGCGAGATTTACTCTTGGTGGTACGTGCTTTGGGCTGTCTTCGCATCCAAGTGAGTTCCTTTTTGTAGAGTTGTTTGGCTTTGGCTGTTTCGGTCTCAAAATTTTCGATTCGAGCATCTCTTTTTTCCAGATAGTAACTATAATTTCCTTTATAACTGTATAAGTTCCCTTCGTCCAACTCTACAATCTCGTTACATACTCGTTCAAGAAAATAACGGTCGTGAGTGACCATAAAAAGGGTTATATTTTCCTTAGCGAAAAAGGCTTCTAACCATTCGATCATTTCCAAATCTAAGTGGTTTGTAGGTTCGTCCATTACCAACAAATTTGGCTGTGCAAGTAGCGCATTTGTCATGGCTAGACGTTTTTTTTGACCTCCGCTTAGGTTGGATACTTTTTGATTAAGGTCCTCTAATTTGAATTTGAATAAAATTTGTTTGTACACTGTTTCAAAGTCCCATGCTTGATGAGCGTCCATAGCGTCAAAGGCTTTTTGGTAAGTTTCAGAATCATCTGGATTTAGAAGGGCTTTTTCGTAAGTAGCAATAATTTTTAGTATGGGGTTTTCAGAAGAAAAAATAGTCTCCTCAATAGTGAGGTTGGGGTCTAAATATGGATCTTGAGAAAGAAAGGCAACGCTGAGGTTTTTTCTATATACAACTCGTCCTTCGTCTGGGGTATCGTCTCCAGAAAGAATGTTAAGCAATGAGGTCTTTCCTGTACCGTTTTTAGCTATGAAGCCTATTTTTTGGCCTTGATTAATTCCGAAGGAAATATCGCGAAACAACACTCGTTCACCGTATGATTTTGAGATTTGCTCGACTGAGAGATAATTCATTTTTAGTATTTGCTGCAAAATAAAGAGATTTTGGCCAGTAATGAGAAAATATATTTCATTATTACATAGCTTACGTTATATTTGTTGAATTACAACCCAGCCTAACTATGAAGTTAAAGCACCTATTGTATTTTTTTGGCATTGCCATCTTTCTTTCTTCCTGTATCTCTCAAAAACAACTTACTTATTTGCAAGAAGATGGTGATCAGAAAGTGGACAGCCTTATTCCTATACAAAAGAGACTTGAGCCATATCGTGTTCAACTCAATGACCTCATGAGTATTCGTGTAAAAGCTTTGGATGATGAATTGGTTAGTATTTTTAACCCAATAAGTGAATCTAACCCCAATGCAACTAGTGAAGAGAAATTGTATTATGATGGGTTTAAAGTGGATAGGCATGGGAATATTCGTATTCCAACGTTAGGTGAACTAGCTGTTTTAGGACTTACTGTAGATGAAATTAGAGAGAAAATTGAGAAACTATTATTGAAGGATTATTTTAAAAAAGAAGCTAATATTTTTGTAACGGTAAGGTTGGCTGGGATTCGATATACGATCAATGGTGAGATTGGTCGATCAGGATCTAAAATTATACCACGAGATCAAGCTACAATTATGGAGGCTATCGGAAATAGTGGTGATATTCCAGTGACAGGAGACAAATCGAATGTGATTGTTATTAGGCAGTACCCACTAGGGCAGAAAGTACACCATATTGACCTTACGTCTATCGACGCCATGAGTTCTCCTTATTACTATATTCAGCCAAACGATTTGATAATTATCAATCCATTGCCGCAAAAATCGATTGGATTTGGAACTACTGGACTTCAGTCTTTTACGACAATATTAGGAATTATAACGGCTCTTACAGGTACTATTTTACTTTTTATACGACTATAAATTATGGGTGAAGAGTTCGAGATAAGTGAGGTGCAATCAACTTTTGACTTTAAAGGCTTTCTTTTTAAGTTGTTAAGTTATTGGCCATTGTTTATTATTTCATTTGCTATTGCCTTTGGAATCGCCTATTATATAAATATTCGAAAATTACCAGTATATCGAATTGGTAATATGGTTTCTATAAAAGATGATCAAAACCCATTCTTTACCAGTAATACAAGTTTAACATTTAATTGGGGAGGAACCACCGATAAAGTCAATACTGCATTAATTACACTAAAGTCTAGGAGCCATAATGAAAAAGTGGTTGAGCGTTTGCAATACTATCTCAACTATTGGAAGGATGGCAAGTATCAGCAAGTAGATGCCTACAAGAAAACTCCTTTTATGATTAAAGTGGATACAGCATCTCCACAACTTTTAGGACGACAATTTAAAGTGGTTTTTAAGGACACAATTACATACACTCTAAGTATTTCATTTGAAAATGGTAGTAATCACAGACTTCAATATTATAATGAGAATAAGAATCTTGTAACGGAATTTTTAGAGGCTCAAGAGTTTTCAAGAGATTATAAATTGGGCGCCCCAGTGGTTTTGCCTTTTTTTAGTGGTGTTTTGAATAGCAATACGAAATTCCCAGTTCGTGTTAATGTTCCATACTATTTTAATTTTGTGAATTTTGATAGTGCTGTGAAGAATAACCTTGGTATTAACATTGTTCCAGAATCCAAAGGGTCTTCAGTGTTAAGAATGCGAAAGAATGGAGGTAATAAAGCGAAGATTGTCGATTACTTAAATACTTCAGTTGCTGTTTTAAGTGACGGTATGTTGGAACGGAAAAACCTGTTTGCTACCAAAACGATAAGATTTATAGATAGTAGCCTTCAAGTCAAAACGAAAGAATTGGTCGATGTTGAGGATGAATTAAATGCATATAAAGATAAGAATGAAATTTTTAATTTGGAAACGGAGGGTAAAGAATTAAACACCAAGTTAAACAATCTTGACCTCCGAAAGGAAGCTGTGATACGGCAATTGAATTACTATAATACCTTAGAAGATTATTTAATTAATCGAATCGATTACAGAGATGTTCCAGCACCATCTGTTGCTGGTATTTCTGAAAACAGTATAGCCTTGGCTGTGTCTCAAATTGTATCTAAGTCGCAGGAACGAAGTAGGTTACAGTATTCTTATCAAGATGGCGCGCCAGTTTTTGACGATATTGATAGACAGATTGATGCGTTGAAGCGAGTGTTATTGGAGAATATTACCTCTAGCAAAGGACTTAAAAACGGTGAATTAAACCAAATTAATCGTGAAGTGGCAGGCTATGAGGCTGATATTCGAAAATTACCCAAGGAGCAACAGGAATTGCTCAAAATAGAAAGACGATATAATCTAACGCAAACTACATATGATTTTTTCCGTGCTAAGCGTAGTGAGGCAGGGCTAGTAAAAGCAGCCAACGTTAGTGATGTATTGGTCATAGACTTAGCGAAGGATACTGGAGGAGGTAAGATAGGTCCTAATACACGTCTCAATTATGTAATGGCGGCACTTTTTGGATTCATCATTCCATTTTTACTAGCGCTAACAAGAGTTTTCTTAGATACTAGAATTCATTCTCCAAATGAAGTAACTAAGTTATCTAAAATTCCAATGTTGGGAGTGATTGGAAAAAGTAGGTTGGAGAATAATTTGGCAGTAATTCAGAAACCTAAGTCGGCGATTGCAGAGGCATTTAGAGGCTTGCGGTCAAGTTTGCAATTTATTTATAAAAAACAAGGTCTTGGAGGCAGTAAAACTGTATTAGTAACCTCTTCAATTAGTGGAGAAGGGAAAACGTTTTGTTCTATAAATATAGCATCTGTTTTTGCATTGAGTAATAAAAAGACCATACTCATTGGTCTCGACCTAAGAAAGCCTAAGATATTTGGAGATTTCGATATCAATAATGATATAGGGGTAGTGAACTACCTTATTGGGAATGCCACGGTAGAAGAAATCATTCAAAAAACTATGATCGATTCACTAGATGTGATTACGGCTGGGCCTATTCCACCAAATCCATCCGAGTTGCTTATGAGTGATCGTATGGAGGAGCTTATCAATAAGTTGAAGGATAAATACGATTATATAGTATTGGATTCACCACCTTTAGGTTTGGTTTCGGATTCACTCGAACTATTGAAGTTTGCAGATGCTACTATCTATATGATTCGTCAAAATTATACCAAAAGGGGTATGTTTGGACTAATTAATGAAAAGTATAAAAATGGAGAAATTTCCAATATAAGTTTTGTGCTAAACTTCTTTGAAGGGAAGGCAAAATACGGCTATGGTTACGGTTACGGCTACGGCTACGGCTACGGTTATGGCTACGGTCAGGGATATCACGAAGATGATGTTAAACCTACCCTGTTTCAGAAAATCATTGGTTTCTTCCGAAGAAAGAAAAAATAGTTTTAATTACACAAAGGTAATCTTGACCACATGCTCACACGAAGGCAATTAATTATCAAGAAAATTTTTGAT
>JAESTG010000212.1 GCA_016763715.1 Flavobacteriaceae bacterium | reverse complement strand
TAGGGAACGTGTAATACAATCTCGAGATATTCAAACTGAACGATTTAAAGAAATAGAGCACATCCATTATAACGCCCAGATGGGAGTGAGACAAATTAGAGAGTATTGTAAAATAGGTACTGCTTCATTAGAACTACTAAAAAATGCCATGGAACAACTCAATCTTTCTGCAAGAGCTTATGATCGTATTTTAAAAGTAGCTCGTACTATAGCCGATTTGGAAGCTTCTGAAAGGATTAATGGTACGCATATTTCCGAGGCAATTCAGTATAGGAGTTTGGATAGGGATGGTTGGTTGGGGTGAGGTAGTAGTTATATATTGATTATAATTTTGGTCAGTTTCAATAAATAAACCTAAGTAAAATATATAGAGAAGTGTAATTGGTTATTTTTAAATAACAGTTTAGTTTTGAGATTATCTTATAGAGTACTCCTGTATTCTGAGTCTCGAGATGCAGCTTCACGGTTCTTAACTCTCAAATGAGTTTTACCCACATGTCTACTCCGGTATCCCAAAAGATGTAAGAATTTCTTTGTAAAAAATCGAGCTATTTTTAAGTCTACCACTAATTCATCTTTTTTAGAGGAGGCCCATTTTACTCCTGGAAGTATAGGTAAAATTTTATCGAACTTTATTTTCCTTAAAAAAGTTGAGATATTTAAAAAGAGCTTTGGAACCTTTCTAATCATAAAGAAACCGTCATTTCCTTTACCTTGATATAAGGGCATAAAGATGCGACTTTGTTGAGATGTAAGTATTGATTTTCCGTTACTTTGGGCAATACGTTGTCCTTTTTGTACCAACTGAAAGTTGTTATAACCAGCATCCACTTTGAAGTCTTCAAATGGACGTATTTCATACCTTTTGAAAATCTCATAGAAGGCTCGAAACTTTCCTGTATTCTGGAACAAGTGACTATAATGCTTTTTGAAATCTATTTCGTGTTTTTTTAAACTTCCGGATAATACTAGGGACAAATTAATAAATGAAATATGATTATCCACGGAAGCTGGGTCATCGTGTTGTCCTCCTTCAAACCCGAATGCGATATACCCTAATTCATTTATATAACTTAGAAGAGCTCCTTCTAGGTATTCTTCAATTCCTAAGATGATAGGTACTGGATATTGAGAGGTGTATTTTCTATTAAGAAGGCTGTCGTTTACGGTTATAAATGGAATGGTTTTACTAGATGTGGTATGCAGATCAAAAAAATAGAAAGGTCCTTTTTCATTGTTGAGAATACTCTTAATATTATGGCAAATATCCTTTAGTTCCTGTGATTCGATGGATAAGTTTAGGTTCTCTTGACCCTCAATATTTTTTATATTTTCATTCGTCCATAGCCGGTTTAAGTCTTGCTTAATGTATCTTACTCCTTTGCTTAATGCAGGAAGGTTGCCACTTATGGCGTATAGGTTTCCTCTATAAAGCCATTTTTTCGATTCTAATTCGGAAATCACTTTTCGCAGGGCAAAAATACCACTAGGTTCATTTCCGTGCATTCCAGCAATAAAAATAAGTGTAGGCCCATCTAGGCCACCCTTAAACTGGCCTATATAGCGACTTGTTTGGACAGAAGTATCAATAGACTTAATATTCTCCTTAATCATTGTCAAAAGGGATTACATCTTTAATCGTAATAATACCAACCAGTTGTAAATTGTCTACAACTGGTAAACAGCCTATTTCATGTTTTTTCATGGTTCGAATAGCATCTTGAATATGAGTGTCGGGATTTACGGTGATGGTACTAATTTCCATAATATCTACCACCGTTTGATGAGAGTTTTCTTTTTCTTGTTTTTGAAATTTTTGTGCATGCGTCCATGTGAGTAGACCAGATAGTTTCCCATAACCATTTTCCACTGGCATATGATGAATATTTTTCTATTGCATCAGTCGGGTAGCCAAATTTGCCAAATCATTTTCATTTACTGTGAATAATTCTGTAGTCATGATATGACTTATAAGATGCGATTTTTGTTTTAAGTATCCATCTTTTTCTATGGGAGGCCAATTGTGTATTGGGAGGTTTCTCTTCTGGTTTCTATAAATAGCGCGGGTGATTAATCGTAGCGCATTGTCTTTACTCACATGTTTATTAAGTTGACGGTAATTCTTAATTATCCATTCAGATCCTGTTTGTGATTTCAATCTTTTCTTAATAATGCCAAGCAGAAGTTCGCGATCATCATCATCTACCTTTACTTTTCTTAGGCCGTCATGAGCAATCGGAAGTAATTCCTCTAGCATCAACTCCTCTACGCTTATTAGTTTCCCTTTCCAGTTAAGAATCGCATCCCTTCCATTGCGAGCGGCTTTTATGAAATTAGATTTAACATCTTGAAAGCTCATTACATCTTTCATTTGATCAAATTCTGAAGGTCTTCCAATCATTAACCCCACCCACAAAGCGAAGTTTGCCATTTCGTCAAGAGTGGAAGGCCCAGCGGGGATGTACCGATTTTCTATTCGTACATGAGCTTTCCCATTTCCTACGCCATAGCAAGGTCTATTCCAGCGATATACTGTGCTGTTGTGTAAATTAAGAGCATGGAGTTTTGGAATAGTGCCATTGTTCAACTCATCTGAAGAATTGATTAAAATTTCTTTCGATAAGATTATTTTATGTTGAGCAATATCATCCTTGAATATTTCGGCTATCGAACCAGAAGCCCATTTCCCCCCAAACTTGACCCTAGGTTGTTGATTTTTTAGTGCGTATGAAGTTTTCCTTGTATCAATACTTTGTTGAAATAACGCAATTCGTGTTTCGCTCCACAATTCTCGACCCAGAAGTAGTGGAGAATTGGTAGCAACACCCAAAATAGGGCCTGAAATAGTTTGCGCCCAATTGTAGCTTGAAATAAAATCTTCTGGAGGTATCTGTAAATGAAGCTGAAAACTGGTGTTACATGCTTCAAATAAAACAGAATCATGTATAATAGAAAGTTCATCAACACCTTTCAGATGCACCTGAAAATCGCCGCCTTTTATTGATTTGAGCATGTCATTTAATGCCCAATATCTTGTGTTAGGCGTCATATATTCAAATTCAGGTTCTGTTTGACTAATGGTCGGTAAAATCCCCGTTAATAGAACTTTTGTGTCAAATTTTTCAGCTTCTTTATGGGCTTTATTTAGCAACATATCAAGTTGCGCTGCAAGTTTACTAAAACAGTCTCCACTTAAATGAAAAGGGTCAAGGTTTATCTCAAGATTGTATTGTGCCAATTCTGTTGTAAAGTGAGGGTCATCAATTGCTTCAAGGATAGCTCCCGAATTCATGGCAGGTCGCCAATTTTTGTCAATGAGACAGAATTCTTGCTCAGCCCCAATACGATATATATCATCTTCTATGACACCCGTTTTAAGCATTAACTCTAGGGTCTCAATGTCATTTATAAGATGTTGTATAAATATCGACCTCGATTTTTTAGCATCCAAGATATTTACATTGTGTTCTCCCATATTATTGAATTGAACCTATTCATGTTTCTTCTTTCAATATTAGAGGAAAAATTAGTTTTCAAAAATGATAAAAATCAGTTCTAAAATGTCTTCTGTTATTGTCATAACCCTCTCGATATTTATAAAATGAGACAGAAGTTATTTGAACACCTAAATATTTCATTCTACTTTTATACGGACATAAAAACCCAACCTTGTTTAAATTATAGCTGACCATTAGTACAGACTTATGAAAAAATATCTATGTATTCTTTCTCTTTTTCTAACCATTTCGCAAGTAACTGGACAGGAAGAAGAACCAAAAATTTCATTAGAATTTGAAAATACGAGCATAAAAGAAGTGCTTTTAATGATTGAACAACAAACGTCTTATCAAGTCTATTTTGTTGAAGATTGGTTTTCTGAAGAAAAGCCTTCAGGCTCTTATCAAAATGTTTCATTGGATGTGATTCTTTCGGAAGTATTAAATGGAACACTCTTAAACTATTATATTGGTGTTAATACTTCTATTATATTGACGAATAACAACGGTATTTACGATAGCCTCCCAGAGGGTTTTTTCAATGCGGGTAGAGCAGTAATTGCGACAACAGATACAAATGAAGAAGAAATAATTGCTCCCGTTTTTTACAATGAAGCGAATACTTCCGAAGCAAGAAAAATAGAAACCATTCGAATAGGAAAAGAAGACCCGAATTCGGGTCGGAAACAATTTATTTTGACT
>JAESTG010000211.1 GCA_016763715.1 Flavobacteriaceae bacterium | reverse complement strand
TAGAAAAATCAATCTATGAGCAATTTAAAAAAGATTTTATTGCCAAAGTAGCTGCTTTAAAAGTGGGCCATCCTTTTGAAAGTGATTCCAACTTAGGAGCATTGGTTTCTAAACCACACCTTGAAAAAGTGGAATCATATATTCGTATTGCCGAGGATGAAGGAGGGAAAATATTATATGGCGGAAAGCGAGTAGTTGTAGAAGGATATCCCGATGGTTATTATTTACAACCTACAGTGATTGAAGTTTTCGACAACCAGTGCAGAGTGAATCAAGAAGAAATATTTGGACCAGTAGTAACTCTTATGCCTTTTGAAACAGAAGAGGAAGCCCTGCAGATGGCCAATGATGTAAAATATGGTCTTTCAGCGACACTTTGGACCACCGACCTAAACCGAACCATGCGTCTTTCAAAAAAATTGGAGAGTGGCATTGTTTGGGTCAATACTTGGCTCAACAGAGATTTAAGAACGCCTTTTGGAGGTATGAAAGATAGCGGCGTAGGGCGCGAAGGCGGTTTTGAAGCCTTACGTTTTTTTACGGAAGCGAAGAATGTATGTATTACCTACAATCCCTAGCTTATTTTTTTGTTAGAACTAGAAATTGTTTTTTACTTTTGGATTTATTTGGCAGAATAAATTGGTTATTTTTAAAAATTCCTAAATAAGGCAAATAGATGGATTTACTAATTTGACTTGGAAAAGTTTCAAACTGTTGTTCACCTGTTTCAACATCAAGAATAACATTGACTAGCACAGGTTTTCCAAAAAATGAATTTACTACTTTCTTCCTTACACCACTTTTCTTGGACGCACTTAGCATTACCATTAACTTATCATCCATTAAAAAAGCTTGGTAAGAGAGTATTGTAGAAAACTTTGTAATTCCTCTTCCCCAGACCAACTCACCCATCTCATTAAATTTCAAAACAATAATGTTGCCGTAGATTCTTTCAGGGCCACTGTAACTATCATCAATATAGAATTCTTCGCTAGCAAATAACTATTACCCAATTCATCTTCCAGTGTATAGTCCAAATAATAATTAACGAACTCCGTTTCTTTCTTACTTTTTCGCTTCGCTTTTGATTCACTATAGAAATCATCAAATATTGATTTAGGAAAAGAATATTGTCTAAGTTCTATCTTCGAAATATCTTGGTCTTTAAAATAATAGGTCAAACCACCTTTGATTTTTTTAGAACTCAAATCTGAATAAAACCCAAATAATTTTAATCCTGAAACAGCCTGTGAAAACTTCAACTCTTTAATTTTCTTATCTCCAATACTCAATATTTTGGAATCTACTTGATCGCGATTTACTTTGTTAAGTATATAATCAAAATCATTTCCCCTAGTGCTAGTCGCTATCTTTTCTTTAAAAATAAGTTTGCCAACGCTAAATACTTCTGCAGTATTAGTAATCACAAAATCATCAAAATAGAATATTCTATTCTCTTCCAACTGATGAACCGTGTGATACTCCAATTTTAAATTTTCATTGTAAACCCATATACTATATGTATTTTTCTCCCCTCCCAAATTTTCTGCCAAGAAGGAAGTGTATTTTCCATTTGGAGACCTCTTCATATTTATCGCTAAATCTATATCAAAATTTCCCTTTCTAAAAACTCTTTTCTTATCTAATCGTTGGTAAACTTCAACCGTAAATAAATCAGTTCTTTCAAAAGTGTTAGTATTTAGATTGAAGTAATAACAATTGACACCTTTCTTAATATTGTTTTCTCTATGTTGAGTGAAAATCTTCAAGGTATTTTGATCATAATACGCACCAAGAAAATACTCTCTTCCTTCGAGAGGTAATTCAATATTATTGGTTAAATAATATTCAGATGAAAATTCACTTATCATCAATTTATTTTTGGTAGATCTCACACAAATAAGTCCACCTTCATCTGTTTTAAACATGGCATTAAACATTGTCACTTTTTTAACATCAGAGAATGGCAAAGTTTCCTGCTTATTAAAATAACTACTTTGAGCCTGAGCGCAGAACCCGACACATAAGATTCCAAGAGTCACGAAAAAAAATTGTCGCATATAATTAAGTGTGAAATTATAATCTATAATTAGCCACAATAATATAAAAGAAGTCGCTAAATTTAACGTTTCAAGCCGAATTTTATGAATTTAAATTTAACAAATAAAAACGCTTTGGTCTGCGGAAGTAGCGCTGGAATTGGAAAGGCTTCTGCCATGGAAATGGCATCTTTAGGAGCTACCATCACCCTTCTTGCCAGAAATGAAGGCAAATTGAAAGCAGTTTTAGCTGAGTTACCCAATTCAGAGGGGCAGCAGCACGATTATCTGATTGCTGATTTCACGAATCCTTCCACTTTAAAAGAGACCATTGTTGAAGCGACACTTCAAAAGGGGTATCATATTCTCATAAACAATACTGGAGGTCCTAAAGGCGGACCTATTTTTTCTGCGGAAGTGACCGAATTCATCCAAGCATTCTCAAACCACTTAATTTGCAATCAGATATTGGTTCAAAATGTAGTGCCTGGGATGAAGGAAGCCGGTTATGGGCGTATTATTAATATCATTTCTACTTCTGTAAAACAGCCTATTGATGGATTGGGAGTGAGTAACACCGTTCGTGGTGCTGTGGCAAGTTGGAGCAAAACATTGGCTAATGAGTTAGGGCCCTTTGGAATTACAGTGAATAATGTGCTTCCAGGTTTTACAGCTACAGACCGTCTGGAAGACATTATTGGAAACGCTGCAAAACGTTTTGACGGATCGGAAGAAAAGGCAAGTGATTTTATGCGAAGCCTCGTTCCAGCTCGTCGCTTTGCAGAGCCTGAAGAGATTGCAAATGCTGTGGCTTTTTTGGCTAGTGAAGCTGCAGGATATATTAATGGGATAAACCTTCCCGTTGATGGTGGTCGTACAAAAAGTTTGTAAATTTAACCAAGTTGCGTGAGGGATTGAAGCGGCATCCCCTTTATTGCCTATCGGCTATAAAGGGATATAGCTGAAAGCGTGACCGCCAAGCTGAACATTGAGCCCGTCGAAATGCAGCGCAGGTAGGGCACGCCCAAATCGTTAACCAAAGAAATACCCAAACGGGCAGATTATGAAACGAAAACTACGCATAAACGGACATTCTCACTTACTTCCTTATCCAGAGGAAATCCCTCAATACATGAAGGATAAAGAAATTTTTTGGGTGGATAAAGACCGTAAATTTATGTTACAAAAGGACTGGAGTCGTCCAGTTACTGATTCTAGCTTTTTCTTGGATGAGAAACTGGAATGGATGGAGCAATTTAAAATTGACCACGCTGTAGTTTTAAATCTATCGCAATTGTATGGCAATGGTTTACGCGTGGAAGAAATGAAGAAGGCCTTACGATTTCAGAATGATTTTAATGCGAAAGTTCAACGAGAGAATCCGTCAAAATTCACTTGCGGATTTGTGGTTCATCCAGGATTTGTGCGTGGAGCTTTGTGGGAGATGGAACGTTGTGTAGAGGAGCTAGGGATGCAGCTCATGTGCTTGCCTACCCATTATATGGACACTATTGGAACGTGGCGTTGTATTTTTGATGAAGAAAATGAGCCTATTTTTGAATTGGCTAGCAAGTACAATCTTGCAGTAGAAGTACACCCTTATGATGGTGAAAAATTTATAAATTTAGAAAATACGGCCTGGCGTTTCCACCTTATTTGGATGCTAGCCCAATGTGCAGATGCCTACCACTTCTTAACACTAAATGGTTATGCAGATAAATATCCAAACATGCGAACCTGTTTTGCACATGGAGGACAACTTGCTCAAATGAACCTTGGAAGACGTATTCAAGGATTTGATGGGCGTCCCGATTTGTTTGAAGGAAAAGTACACCCCCGTAAATCTGTAGGTCATAAAAATATTTTCTTTGACACCTTAGTTCACGATACTGGGTCCTTAAAATTAGTGATTGAAAATCAGGGGTACGAACAGGTAGTCATGGGCTTGGATGATCCATATCCATTAGGTGCAATGGAGAACGAAGAACAGTCATCCTACC
>JAESTG010000210.1 GCA_016763715.1 Flavobacteriaceae bacterium | reverse complement strand
GCTAAGGTAGCTGGGTTACATCACCATAGTTTAACGCAATCTTTAAAGGCTATTCAAGTATTTTCCTTTATATGTTTAGGTTGTTTGGTGTTTTGTGTTTTTCAACTTTCCATAAATGTGTTTTATGTCGCGGCAGTTTTTGGCGGACTTACTTTTCTTTATGCAGTGCCTTTTTTAAGTGGAAAAAATCTACGTACGTTCTCTGGTACTAAAATATTTGTGGTGGCTTTGGTTTGGGCTGGTGTCACCGTTTTTGTACCATGGTCTGATTCTTTAGTGGAGCTTAATTCAGATATTTGGCTGAGTTTCATTCAGCGTATATTAATTATCATTGTATGCACACTACCTTTCGAGATACGGGATTTACGATATGATGTTGTTTCCTAAAAACACTTCCGCAGCAATTTGGAATTAAAAAGGTCAAAGCTTTTGGAGTTGGTTTGTTGATAGTTGCATCAATATTGGAAGGAGTTAAGGGTGAACAGTTGTTTGCGCATAGTCTTGGTTTGTGGATTGTTTGCGCTTTGATAACCCCATTGTTATTAGCATCAACTAAGAATCAAAATAGATATTATGCTTCCTTTGGAGTGGAAGCCGTGCCTCTATTTTGGTGTGGTTTGTTTTACTTTTTGCTAAATTATATATAGTTCACTGAAAAAGTGATTTTGTTACAGTTAGAGCAAAAAAAATGGGAAGCCGTTTCTGTGATAGAGTGGGCGTCCCATTTATTAATTTTTCTTTTTCTAAAATTTATTTTGAAAGTTCTTGCTGTAGTTTTTCCTTTAATGTATTTCTGTCTACCAGATTTATTGAGTGTACTTTCGGGTTCTTAACCGACTTCGTGAGTTTGGTGTTGCGAACCGTATATTTCCTGCAGGCTCTGCAGTAAATCAAGTGTATGTTTAACTTAACTTTTTCCCAAAAGGTCGCTTCCCGATACTGATTTTTATCGCAAAGGTGATTCGCCTCGTGGCATTCTAATTTTATTTTCATAATCTTACTAAAACCAATTTTCTTCCAGACAATCAGCCATAGCCTTACGTGCTCGATGGATGATTACCCATAAATTAGACGGTGTTATTTCAAATTCATTACAAATAGTCACGGTATCAATACCGTCTATTGTTTTCATTCTAAAAATGGAAGCCTGTTTTTCTGGTAGTCCATCTAAACATCCAAATATTGCCATGCCTAGTTCTTCATTTTCCATAGTATCTTCAGCTGTTTTGTCGTAGGGGTCCTTTACGCGCTCCTCCAACCAATCTCCTTCACTTTCACTATCATTATAATTAACCCGAACTTCAGCTTTGCCTTTAATTGAATTTATTTTACGATAATGATCAATAATTTTTCGTTTTAAGATGGAAATTAACCAGGTTCGTTCGCTTGCCTCCCCTTTAAAATTATCTTTAGATTTAAGTCCAGCAAAAAAAGTCTCGCTAATCAAGTCTTGTGCCACTGCATGATCGTTTACCCGTACAATGGTATAATTGTACAGATAATCTGAATATTTATCAACCCATAAATTTGGATTTAGCGTGTTAATTGGCATGGAGCTTTATCGTAGTTTTTTTCAAAAATAGCAAAGTTTATGAAATCTTTAAAGCTTTGAGGGATATATTAACGTTCTGTCATTTATAAGTAGGATGTTTTGGACTTTTCTGCTTCTATTTTTAACAACTTGTTACGCTTTTTAAGAAATTGAGTTAAATGACGATTTAAAAAGTATTTATCAAATATTCGCCCAAAAATTCCAAATGGTGTTCGATATTTAAGAATATCGATCATGGTTGTTTTTTGATTCTCAAAATTGAAAAAATGTTGATGCCCAAAATACATGAAGTGACCCTTAATCATCACATCTGTAAATTGAAACGGTCGTTCGTAGTGAACAATCTTACTAGTATGCTTCAGAAATAATCCGAAGTGTTTTCCTCGCCACGTCACTGTCTCTCCATATGATATAAGTCCTGTAGTTGTTCCATCTATTGCCTGTTCTTTTGTTTCTATGACTGATTGTATATGAAAATCGATACTTCGTGAAAGATCAAATACGCGTTCAATAGGAGCGTTAATTTCTGTTTTTAGTTGAATTGTAGTCATGTTTTTTTTTGATTTATATTGTTCAACCTTCTTTTTACATCACTTCGTAGCCGTTACAATGTAGTAGCCAAAATCCTTCATGTGCAGACCACATAGTAAAGCAAAAAAAGAAGCTTTTAAATTATTCCAGCTCTGAGGTTTAATCGGTTTACCCTGAATTATTTTTTTCAGAAGAAACCCACAAATAGCAAAAGGCACATGCAATACTGAAGGAGCCGTTTGAATGGACGCATCTTCAATAGATACGTTAGTAAAACCGATATCTAATAGGCGTTGTTTTACTTGGTTGATGACACCCAAACCGTCAAGGCTCCACCCTTTGCATAGTTTTTTGTAGCTATAACTGCTTCCTAGACAAAGCTCTGAAGAATCCTTTTTAAGAAAAGCGTCGCCAATGACCATTTTTCCACCAGCTTTTAACAAACGATAGCCTTCGCGTAGGGATTCTTTTGAATGACCAGAATGACACAAGCTTTCTATTCCTATAACACCATCCATACTTTCAGAAGCAATAGATGTTTCACAGTAGTTTTCCTGAAGGATTACCCCTTTTTTATCTCTTAGTAATTTGTTCCCTTCATGAACTTGAAAGGAGGAAAGGGTTACACCAATCATAGATAGTTGCTTATTTGTTTTTAGGAAATGGCGCATGGTTCCTCCCATGCCACAACCTAGGTCGGCCACGACTTGTATTCCTTTTCCTAGTTGGAGGTTGTTATAAATACGCAGATTCATTTCGTTGAGCATGGTATCTCTTCGGAACAAATTGGTTCGTTTTAAATTGAAGTAACCAAAATGCATGTTCAAATCTTGACTCCAAAAACTGTAGTCTTCGGTAGCTTCATCATAGAAATTGATAATATCTTGTCTAGAAGCATCTTGCTTTTTATTTTCTATTCTGAAAGGTATGGTGGTTGTTTTCATGACTCGGGGTTTTGAATAACGATAGGAGGGACTTTTGTTCTTAAACTTTGTCTGGACTTACGTCGTCCTCTTAAAAAGAAGAACAGATTAAGCATTAGCATGATGCCTAAATAGATTGAGAACCCCCCAATTTTCAAACTTAATTTTTCAATAAGTGATTGATAAGTTAACTCCTGTAAGCTATTATGCGATATCCTCAAAATTAAAAGCGCCCAACCAATGTTGATGAGATAAAACCCAATTTCGAAAAGACGATTAGTAGCCAATGCGATGTCTTCCTTGCCTTTAAAAATATCGATCATAAAGAGCTTCCCATTTTTAAATAGCATTTTGGAAACATACATCGTCAGGAAAATGACAATGGGTAGGTAAATTATGTAACCTATTATAATTCTTGAGTTTTCCATAATTATTTATTTAGTATTGTTGTTTTAGAAATGTACTTGAGTACGATAATATTATTAAAATGAAGTAGTGCCAAGAAGAGCATGATTTGCCCAATATTTCGAGCTAAGGTTTCTATGACTTCTGGGAGAGAACTTACAATATCCCATAGTGAAATGGCCAATACCGCCCACCCAATATTTACGAGGTAATATCCTACGAGTAATAGTTTGTTAATGGTTTTTGCAGTGGTATTATTATCAAATATTTTCAGTAAAAACATTTCTCCATTTTTTAAAAATAACCACCCTACTCTAAATGTGATAAAGCAGATTGTCGGTAAATAAATGCTATATGTGAGTAGATTGTAGTTCAATTTTTTCGCTTTTATTGTTGCTTGTCAGATTTGTTATGGTTTCCTGTATGGATTCGTAATTGAATTGAAATCCGTTCTCCACTAATCTCTTTGGAATTACATTTCGACTCTTTAAAATTAATTCAGGCTCGGTTTGAATAATTCTAGCCCCTATTTTGAGTAATGTCTTTCCCATAGGTATTCCGAAAGGAGTGCCAGTTCCTTTACGAAGCAGGCGCATAAATTTTTCATTAGTAACTGGCTTTGGTGAAACCACATTTATCACTCCACTTATTTCTTTTTGCTGAATGATATAGTGTACAGCATGAACAAAATCCTCTTCATGAATCCAGCTTATCTTTTGCTTTCCGTTGCCTTGCTTACCACCGAAACCCATTTTGGTCAGGTTCCGAAGTGTGGGAAAAGCTCCTCCTTGATTTCCTAGCACAATGGAAGTTCGTAACGCCACCTGTCTGGTATTTGATAACGTGCATCTAAAAAATTCTTGCTCCCAAGCAGTAGCCACATCAACAGAAAACCCTTGCCCAATCTCACCTGTTGTTTCGTCCATTTCCTTGTCCAAAGAATGTCTGTAAATTGTAGCTGTGGATGAGTTTAGCCATACCTTAGGTGGTTGAGAACACTCTTCGATTGCCTGCCCCAAAACTTTAGTAGAATTAGTACGTGAAGATAGAATCAGGTCTTTGTTTTTTTGATGGTATCTGCAGTCTACTGGTTTTCCAGCGAGGTTGATAAGAACATCACTTCCGTCCAAAATTTTAGACCAATCTCCCAAGGTTTTACCATCCCATAGAATGTAATGGACATTACCAATTATCTTTTCCTCAGAACGAGAAAGGATTACAATTTTCTCCACTTTGCTCTTAAAGTACTCAGTGAGTATTTTTCCAAGAAACCCGTTTCCGCCTGCTATAATTAATGTTTTCATATCTAATTTATTAAACTTTCAATAATTATT
>JAESTG010000209.1 GCA_016763715.1 Flavobacteriaceae bacterium | reverse complement strand
TAAAGTTTCCTATTTTTACTTTAAATGAATAGAAAACAGTACATGGTTCTAGGGGTAATGAGCGGAACGTCTTTGGACGGAATTGACCTAGCACATTGCATTATTAGTTATTCTGAAGAAAATACTTGGGGCTACACCATAGAGGTGGCGGAGACCGTTCCATATTCTTCATTTTGGAAAAATCAATTGCAAGAAGCTGTGAGTTTTTCTGAAGACCGTTTGAAAATTTTGGACATGGAATATACCCATTATTTAGGGGGAGTTATTTCTAACTTCATTAAAAAGTATGACATAGAAAATCTAGATGCTATTTGTAGTCATGGTCATACTATTTTACACCGACCAGATAAAGGAATTACCTTGCAGATTGGAAACCTTCCGCAGCTTGCTGAATTAGTCAATGGACTTGTAGTTTGTGATTTTAGAGTACAGGACGTTGCTATGGGTGGCCAAGGAGCGCCTTTGGTTCCCATTGGGGATCGATTGTTATTTGAGGGCTATGATTATTGTCTGAATTTGGGTGGTTTTGCGAATTGTTCTTTTGAAAGCAATGAAGGACGAATTGCCTATGATATCTGCCCGGTGAATGTTGTGTTGAATCATTTTGCTGAATTGTTGGGGTTTCCCTATGATGATGGCGGTAAAATGGCAGCAGATGGTCAATTAGATACAGAACTTTTTAATTCATTAAATGTAGTGCCGTTTTATGCTCAAACTCATCCAAAATCGCTTGGATTGGAATGGGTGCAACAGCATATTTTTCCATTAATGAAAGCATCTTCTATTTCCGTAGAAGACAAGCTACATACATTTACAGAACATGTTGCAAAACAATTGGCTCGGCAATTTAAAGATGGTAGTCAAGTTTTAGTTACAGGTGGCGGTGCCTACAATGCTTATTTACTTGAACGTGTCCGAAGTTATAAAAATGTTAATTTGGTAGTGCCCAACTCCATTTTGGTCGAATTTAAAGAAGCCTTAGTTTTTGCGTTGCTTGGGGTGTTAAAACTACGGAATGAAGTTAATTGCTTGGCTAGTGTTACGGGTGCTAGTAAAGACCATAGCAGTGGGGTGATTTATATAGTCTAGTTGTACGTAATCTAAGAATGACTAACGAAAAAGATTGTAAACCTGAATTTAGATATTTATTCTCAGATGAATCAATAAATGTATGGAAAAAAGAAAGTGCAAAAAGACTTGAAGATGAGCATAAAGGGAAGTTATTTAAAAAATTTATAAATTGGAAAAGAAGGAAAAACGAAATTATGCTCTTCACTTTGTATGCATATGCGGATTTGAAAATACCTAAGAGATTTGACTGTGCTTTTAACCTTGAAAATCCTTCTGAACATACAATTAGTCCATTCAGTTTGACTCAATCACTTTACGAGGTTTTTTTTCCTACCGATTCTATTGGAGTTGGTCACAAACATACTTGC
This sequence comes from Flavobacteriaceae bacterium, assembly GCA_016763715.1. The sequence goes on along the minus strand of JAESTG010000209.1, from coordinate 1,881 downwards.
ATATTTGAATTTGAAAACGAAATTCCAGAATTAATAAAAAAATACATATTACAAAAGGGAAAGATTTTGATTATCCAAAAGACCGTTTAACTATAGGAATATGTAGTTCTGATGATTTTCCGTTCATAAAAAGAAACATAGAATATAAACTTGAGTTAAAAGAAAAATACGGTAAAAATTGGCGGAATTATTATGATGAATAAAGACTACGTACAACGGTTTGAATAAACACTCGCTTTAATGGCGTTTATTCTGTGTTATAGGCTTTTTTAAGCCTTATACGGAGTCATAGTTGAGTCTCGGTCAAAAAGAGGAATTAGTTGGTTAGATGTAAGTATTCACGATATTTTTTATATTCATTATACCCTCCAGCAAACCAGCCTTATGAGTCTCAAAAGATGCATCACTATCACGTATTGGGTGTTCGAAGTCGATCGCCACTGCCTTACCTGAATCATTAGGGGGAGGATCTACCACCACAAGCACACTCATCCCAACATATACCACATTTGATGCATGAGCCCATTCCCATAATTCTTGCAAATTAACTCTTACTCGCAACAATCCCACTGGTCCTGCTGTACCCAGCATCGCATTCAATGCATCTAGATTGTCGCCTATTTTGCTCGACTTCCACCTATCCTCGTCTCTAAAACCCCTTGATGCTGATCCACTAGCAAAATCCATTATATTGTGCCGAAAAATTTTCAACCCTTTACTTATCCCACTTATTCCGTGACGTTCTTGATCAGTTCCACTCGCTGAATGTTTCCCAAGTTTTAGATCTCTTAAGGCTGGAGCTGCCATCCCTGATGTTGCATTTTCCAATAACATAAAGCCCCGACCACCATGAGCGATATCCTCGGACATTGTCTGTACTTTTAACTGCTGGGCTAAAGACAATGCTATACCTTTTTCCTCTAAGACTGCTCTCAAGGTTCCAAGTGTATAGAACGGACCTCGGTAATTTGGTGCTACTCCCGGAACCTCACTATTCACATATTGGTTTATTTCAATTACATCTGTCCTTTTAATAATCCAATCTGCAAGTATGCATAGGTCTTCAGCGTGTCCTGCTCGTTGGACTACTGGAGTGATACTCCTTTGCAATGTCACAATTGGCCCATCTTGGCCACCATTATAGGCGCTCGTTGACAATGCCGCTGCTCCCATTTTATCTGCTTCTTTTTCAAGACCCTCATCATCATTTACATTAATTTTGCCCTTCATCTGCATAGTAGGTTTTACCCTTCCTTGTTTCTGCTGAACTACGTGCCAAGCTTCATGAGGCAAATGTTTTTCTTGCCCTGGACCTAAATGAATATCTGTTCCTTGAGCATAAGCATGGGCTTGCAACTGTGCTGGCTTATCAGAATTCCGATGGACCTTTACATCATCCAATGACATCCCTGACAGATTTTCAATGCCTGTCTTTAAATTATCAGGTAAACCTGTATTGTTTTCTTTCTTCTGGAGGGGCTTCTTTTGCTCAGTAAAATGGTTGTCAGCTATTGACTGTAACTGAGTGGCTTGTTGCGCTTGTGGCCTGTTGTTAGCCATCTCTTGTAGTTTCCTTTGAGCAATGGCCTCAGGTCGATTATCCACAAACTGAAAATTAAGCTCACCACCGCTCTGCACCTGAGAGTCAGCGACAGAAACCGATTGGCTTTTATTCTCTTGTGTTTTGTCTGCGTGAGTATTCATATGAGAATTCAAATTTTTAAACAAAATGTTCGTTTAAAGATACTTATGTTTTCTTAAGATACCATACGTATAACTACGTAATTGCCTATAACGTTCTGGGTATATCTTGCTGGAAGGCGCAGCCTAACAGAGTGCAAGATTGCTGTGGCTTCTTGAAGATATACTTTGTTGTTGGTC
>JAESTG010000208.1 GCA_016763715.1 Flavobacteriaceae bacterium | reverse complement strand
TTCGCTTCCAAATCCTGAAAAGTAAGAATATGCCCTTTCTGTAAATTCTTATTCACCGCTAGGGATTTTTCAAAAATATTCTTTAATTCAGTAAATCTTGAATTATCAGTTTTATCAATTGGATGCAATAGTGCCTTGGAAATATTTTCTACGCCTTTCACTAAACTTGAAACTTCCTCCATGGTTAAAGAGGAGGTCACATCGGGGCCAAATTCATTTTTACTAATCACTACATGGAATTCAACGATTTCTGCACCTAGCGCCACAGCTGCTATACCAGTGGAAATATTGGATGAGTGATCCGAAAAACCAACGGGTACATTGTATCTGCTTTTCAGTTCCTGAATTACATTTAACCCATAATCGGCAGGTTTGGTGGGATAACTCGTGGTGCATTGAAGGATAGAGAAATTGGCATTGTGCTTTTTAAGGAAAGTGACTGTTGCATCCAATTCTTGGAAAGAACTCATTCCGCTTGATACGATAATTGGCTTACCAGTATCTACCACCTTTTTAAGTAAAAGGAAATTATTAACCTCACCACTACCAATTTTATACTGTTCTACACCAGCTTCTTCCAATACATCAACCGCTTTATTACTAAATGGACTACTCATAAAAATGAGACCCAATTTCTTGCAGTGGCTACCAATGTCGTACCATTCTTGCTGTGAAAACTCCATACGTTTCCAGTAGTCATATCGAGTGGCATCTTGAGGAGAAAATTTCACTCTAAATGGTTCGTAGATGCTACTTTCAGCTTCTGCAATATGGGTTTGAAATTTAATTGCGCTCACACCTGTCTTGGAAACAGCTTCGATATACTCATATAATTTATCGATGCTTCCGTTGTGCGCTTGTCCTATTTCGGCTATGGTTGTAATCAATCTGGGTCGGTTTGTATTCAAAGTTAACACTTAATTACGTTGACTAGTGGAAAACATCAGAAAGTATTAGCTATAAATACTATCTACTTTACTAAAATCCTTGAAAAATAGTGGTTTTACTTTTTCCAATTCCGTTTCTGGAAGATTCCACCATGCTAAAGTCTCAATCTCTGAAATTATTTTTTCTGAAAACCGTTTTTTAATTTCCTTGGCTGGTACACCAGCTACCACACTATACGGAGCTACGTCCTTAGTGACCACTGCCCCTCCAGCAATGATTGCACCATTCCCTATGGTAATATTACCCAAAACCAAGGCATTATGTCCTATCCAAACATCATGACCAACGATAATTTCTTTGTTTGTTTTTAAAGGTTTTAGCGCTCCATCAAACAAATTCTTGTTGATATAGGTAGTCATATAGTTGGAAGGATGGTTTGTGGCATGAAGTGCTACATCTGCACCCAATTGGCAATATTTACCAATCGTTATTTTTCCGTGTAAAAAATTATTATATCCTAAAGTAGTTGCGTAGCCAATCTTAATGGTTCCTGAAAAATTACAGCGATCTGGCACCTTATTCTTTCCTTCAAACTTTACATTTTGTAACCCTCTTGAAAAACCTGAAACCACAACACCATCTTTTTTTTCAATGGTGTTGAGAAAATAATGAAGAATTTTTTTAATCTTATTTTTTAGATAGGCCATCAAGTTTAAAATTATACCAGTTTTAATTTTTTTGCCAGAGATACCAATTTCGATTTGATATTATAAGGAATTGCGCTTGATATAAGAACACTTCTTCGAAAGGGCAGTTCTCCAAATGTAAATGATTTTTCCTTAAAACCTTCCAAAGAGCTTAGTTTATTGGATGCCCATTCACCATCCAAAACATTGCCCATATGCCATACATAAGCCTTGGGAGATGATAGTCTCCAAAGCCCTGTTTTATCGAAAGGAATATCCAAATATTTATTTTCAGACCCCCCTGAGACCCCAATATTACTTTTATAGACTGGTGTATGACTCAAAGTAGGAGTTTTCCGAATAGTACAACAAAAATGTCCAGCGCCAATAATATAATTATTCCCAACACAAATAACATGTCCTTTATGGAACATACTATCTGTAAAAGCAGTGTCTCGACCAATACTTTTGTGAAAGTGTTCTAAATCATTATAATTACAAACATCACTTGTTTTTTGCTTGGATTTTAAAACCCTCCAAAGATTAGCCAAGACGGTAGAATGTGCCATAGTCAAATTGTTTGGTGTTGGATTCATAGATACAAAACCAGCTTTTGGCACTTCCTTAAACATTGTATATGTCTGAAACAACCAACCTTTATCAAAAAACACATCGGCATCGGCATAGGTGATAAATTCTTCAAAACTGGCTCTAGTCTCCGCAACAATAGCATTCATTTTACCAACATTGTCCGAATTAAAAATAGCACGATCTATCAATCCCTGATCGAACATTTCTTCAATATATTGGTTTACTTCAGAAGATGATGCATTGGAAATTATTGAAATCTTAGTATCCTCATTAATACTTTTCAATAAAGATTGCATGCATACTTTAAACACTTTGAAGCCTCCCTCAAAATAACCTTCTGAGTTGGGTATGTACACGGGGATTATAACACGATGTGAAGCCTCCATCAGCTCCAATTCTTTATGGATATTAGGATTCTTTCCTATTCTCATAATGGTTCATTAATTTTTGAAGTCCTGCTTCCAAAGATATAAGTTCCCTATCCAATAACTTCTTCATTTTGGTTGTGTCTGGACATCTGCGAGTCATGTCCCCCTCTTCCAAAGCGGGGAGGTGAATTATTTCCGACGTAGATCCTGTTAACTCAATAATGTATTGCGCCAAATCCAAAACTGTCATTTCAATATCGCTTCCTACATTGAGCACTTCATTAGCATGTAATTTACTTTGCAGTGCTTTTATACAAGTGTCCACATTATCATCAACAAAACAAAAAGAACGGGTTTGTTGTCCGTCTCCATACACCTGTAAAGGCTCGTTACGCAACGCTAATTTCAGAAACTTAGGAATTACAAAATCTTCACTTTGATTAGGTCCGTAGGTATTAAAAAATCTAAAAATAGTGTACTCCAAACCATATTCCTGCTGGAAAGATTTGAAGAAAGCTTCACCTACATTTTTCACAATGGCATAGGGCAATCTTGAATTTAAAGGAGTAGTGTGTTCGTTTTGTGGAATCTCAAAAGGTTCACCGTATACTTCCGAAGAACTAGAGTAGAAAACCCGTTTTACACCAATACCTTTAGAAAGGCGCAGTATATTTTTAATTCCTTCAATATCTTCCAAAACCATCATTGGATTTTCCAAAGTACGTTGCACTCCAACCACCGCAGCATAGTGAAAAACATAATCAAAATTATACCTTCCAAAAATAGGGGCTATATCATTATAATCGTTGACATCAGATTTTATAAAAACCACATTGTCACCTTCAGGAATTTTAGACATTTCGCCAGTTGCAAGATTGTCTGCAATAACTACCAAATTCTCTACATCCCCAGCCAATCTCCTTGCCAGTGCACTTCCAACATTTCCTGCTCCTCCAGTAATTAAATAACTAATCTTACTCATGATTTATTCTGTTTTTAGGGAAAATTCAATCTGTATCCTCTATTTATTTTCAGGTCGAATCATATGTTATTTGGGCATGAACTGCTTCTACTTTGAACTCATTATCTTCTTAATCAATAATTTAATGTTCCTGAATTTCAGAAACCAAAAAGTAGAAAGTGTGTTCATGTTTGATAACACCCTTCGGGGGTGAAATTTAATCATTTTTAATTGCATTCGACAAATGGAATCGTGTAGTAATTTAGTTTCCTCTTTATCGATGCGTCCCCCTTGTGCCATTGAGACAATGATCTTGTCTAGATAAAGAGGAAGAGGTATGTACTTTTTCCTATCGGAAGAAATATTATCTGAGTGCTTTCTATAGAGCACTTGCGGCTCATCCAAATAATAAAACAAAGTATGAAAGGAACAACGCACCCAAAATTCAACATCTTCAAGTGCAGGCGGAATTTCCTCGCTAAAGTATCCAACAATTTGAACTAATTCTTTCCTAAGTAATGGGGTGGGCATCATTAAAGTCCAATTACCCATCATTCGTAATTTCACATCACCATGTTTCACTTCTGGACTACCTGGTCTGCCAATAATTTCTCCTGTTTCTTTACCAGCTTCATCAATCACTTTACATGGACTATGAACCAATCCATATGCTGGCTCTTCATTCAGAATAGCAACTTGATTTTCTAGTTTTTTTGGCAACCAGATATCGTCATCATCGGTAAAAGCTATAAAATCACCATTGGCAGCATCAATTCCGATATTTCTAGGGCGAGCAGGACCACCGAAGTTTTCAATTTTAATGTAATTTATCTTCGAAAATTGTTCACAGTAGCGTTTATTATCATCCCCATCAGAACCATCATCAACAACAATTATCTCAATATTTTGATAGGTTTGCCCCAACAAACTCTGTAAAGTCAGCTTGAGGTAATCAAGCCTGTTATAGGTAGGGACAATGATACTAACTAGCTTCGACTGGTCCATATCATTTTAATTTTATGTGCTACACGTTTAAGTATGCCATTTACTGTATTTCGCTTTGCTCTCTTTAACTCTTGCTCCAAGGCTAATTGCTTCTTACAATCGTCATACAAAACCCCATAGTTAGCTTTAAACATCCGCTCATCTTCTTCCTTCTTTTGTTTCTGATGGGCTTCATTATTACTAATTCCATCTAAATTAAAAAACGCTGAAAAACAGGGTACATGGACAAATTCAAATTGCCCACTTAAATATGCCCTAATGAAAAAGTCTCTATCACCACCCATTCTATAACTTTCATCATAGTTTCCTAATTGTTCAAACACATTTTTCCTGAAAAACGTACTTTGGTGTGGCAACGAAGTCTTCATAAAATAAGCTGGATACAAGGTGTCTGGATAGACTTTCTTTCCTTTTTCAAATTTATAATCGCCATAGATAATATCTCCTTGGAACGATGGATGTGAAATAAAATTTTGAAGTGCTGTATTACTGGTCAAAAGATCACCTCCATTCAGAAACAATAAGAACTCACCTTTTGAAGCAGCAATTCCTTTATTCATTGCATTGTAAATTCCACTGTCTGGCTCACTTACCCAATATGCAAACTTCTCTTCATATTTTTTGATGACATCTACACTACCATCTTTAGAATCTCCATCGATAACGATAAACTCAAAATCGGTATACCTTTGTTCTAACACTGAAGATATAGTGCGCTCCAAACCTAGGGCGTCGTTATAGTTAATGGTAATAATGGATAAAAAAGGTTGTTTCATATCATTGGGTTACATACCATTGATACATTTTTTCGAGTCCTTCTTGTAAGTTTATTTTCGCTTTCCAACCTAGTGCATTAATTTTAGATACATCGGTCAATTTCTTTAGGGTACCGTCAGGTTTACTCGAATTAAATATAAATTCACCATTATATCCCACGATTTCTTTCAACATATCTGCCAGAATAGCCACACTTACGTCACTACCTGTTCCAATATTCAGGTGAGTACTTCTTATTTCTTCGGAAACATTTAAAGAAGTTGGAGCATCATGATGATTCATTAAAAACAAACACGCTTCTGCCATATCCTCTACCCATAAAAATTCACGCATGGGCTTTCCAGAACCCCAAATTTCTACTTGAACTGAATCATTATTTTTAATTCCGAAACCGAATAAAACATTCATTATTTTTTCTTCGGAAGCAAGACCATCTATTCCATTGATGGGTCTTACATTTAAATCGTACCGAACCGTATCCCAATCATCATTCTCAAGTGCTTTTCCCAAATGAATTTTACGTAGCAAAGCAGGCAATACATGGGCTTTTTCTAAATTGAAGTTATCATTAGGACCATACAAATTTGTAGGCATAGCCGAAATAAAATTGGTCCCATATTGTAAATTATAGCTCTCACAAGTTTTAATTCCAGCTATTTTGGCAATAGCATAAGGCTCATTCGTGTATTCTAAAACATCGGTCAGTAAGTAATCTTCTTTTATGGGTTGAGGTGCATTTTTAGGGTAAATACA